>CALMPQ010000228.1 GCA_937872005.1 uncultured Propioniciclava sp. | reverse complement strand
CTGCACGGCCGTCGCCGAAGGCGCCGTACCGGCGGTCATGGTCAAGCCCAGCACGAGGGCGAACAGCAGCGAGAGGATGCGTCGCATCGTCGTCTCCTTCCAAGAGGTGAGGGTGGGTGAACCCCTCACCAGGAAAGACGTACGAGGAGCGCGTCAGGATACGGCTGCCGCCGGCAGATCGGGGAACGCAGCGGCGACGCCGGGATGGGTGAGGCGTCCGGCACTGGTGTTGAGCCCCTCGGCCAACGCGGGGTCGGACGCCGCGGCCCCGGCCCAGCCCTCTGCCGCGATGCGGCGGATGTAGGGCAGCGTCGCGTTCGTGAGCGCCCACGTGGACGTGCTCGGCACCGCACCGGGCATGTTCGCCACGCAGTAGAACGTCGAGTTGTGCACCTGGTAGGTGGGGTCGTCGTGCGTGGTCGGGTGGGAGTCCTCGAAGCAGCCACCCTGGTCGACGGCCACGTCGACGAGCACCGAGCCGGGCTTCATCTGGGCCACCAACTCATTGCTGACGAGCTTGGGTGTGCGCGCACCCGGCACCAGCACGGTGCCGATCACGAGGTCGGCCTCGATGACCTGCTCGCGGATCGACAGGGCCGAACTCATCAGCTGCTTGGCCCGGTTGTCGTGGCGCCAGTACACCTGCCGCAACTTCTCGATGTCGGTGTCGAGGACGGTCACGTCGGCACCCAGTCCGACCGCCACGGTGGTCGCGTTCTGGCCGGCGACGCCCGCGCCGAGGACGACCACCTTCGCGTTCGCCACGCCCCCGACCCCGCCCATCAGGACGCCGCGGCCACCCTGCGCCTTCATCAGGTGGTGCGCGCCCACCTGCGGGGCGAGGCAGCCGGCGACCTCCGACATGGGGTAGAGGAGGGGGAGTTGGCCGTTCGGGAGCCGGACCGTTTCATAGGCGACGCCGGTGGTGCCGGCCTCCAGGAGCGCCTCGGTGAGGGGGCGGTCGGGCGCCAGGTGCAGGTAGGTGAACAGCACCTGGTCCTCGTGCAGGAAGTGGAACTCGGTTTCGACCGGCTCCTTCACCTTGAGCACGAGCTCACCCGACCAGGCGGCGTCCGTGTCGACGATCTGGGCGCCGACTGCCGCGTAGTCGTCGTCGGTGATCGAGGAGCCCTCGCCGGCACCGGTTTCGACCAGCACCTCGTGCCCCGCCTCGACCAGGTCATGCACGCCCACCGGCGTGATCGCGACCCGGTACTCGTGGACCTTCGTCTCCTTGGGGATCGAGACCCGCATGGCCTAGCCCCCGGCCTTGCGCCGGAACGTGCGCTTCCCTCCCTGTTGGCCGTGCGGCCCTCCGGCCGCCTTGGGGCCACCCTGGGCGCCCGCCGCGTTGCCGTGCTGGGCGTTCTTCTTGGCCTCGAGGGCAGCCCGCATCTGCTCCTTGGGGTCGACGACCTTGTCACCGTCCTTGGCATCACTCATGGGGTCCACTGTGGCACATGGCGGCGACACGCGGTATGAGCATGGGCGACGTGGGGGTCGTGGACGTTGCTTGACCGCTTGGGCAGGATGGGTCCATGGCTCTCCACAGTGCAGGTCTCCTGCCGTTCTCCCGGGTGGATGGCCAGTTGCGGGTTTTCATCGTGCACATGGGCGGCCCCTTCTGGGGGCATCGTGACGACGGCGGCTGGTCACTGGCGAAGGGCATGTACACGCCCGGCGAGGAGACCCCCGAGGACGCGGCGTTGCGCGAGTTCCACGAAGAGGTGGGCGTCGCCCCGCCGGTCGGTGAGTTGATCGACCTCGGCGAGGTGCGGCTCAGCTCGGGCAAGCGGGTGCGTGGGTTCGCGGTGGAGGCGTCCGAGGAGTTGGCGTTCGTCGAGAGCAATACCTTCGAGGTGGAGTGGCCGCGCCGCTCGGGCCGCATCAAGACCTACCCCGAGGTGGATCGCGCGGACTGGTTCGACCTCGAGGTGGCCCGCACGAAGGTGACCCTGGGGCAGGTGCCGTTGCTCGACGCGTTGGAGAAGATCCTCGCCTGACCACGGGCTGTCGGCGTCGGGAGCACGGGCTGTCGGCGTGGGGAACACGGGCTCTCGGCGGAACAGCGGCTACAGTCGGGCACCTATGTTCGTCGACGCCCCCGCTCGCCGCGCCGTGGGAGAGGTGCATCCGTGAGTCAATCGGCGTTCGACCGGCTCGGCCCGGCCTTCCCGCAGCGTGCCCCGTGGGGCACAGCGACCAAGCTGCGCGCGTGGCAGCAGGAAGCCCTCGACCTCTACCTCTCGACCGGGCCCAAGGACTTCCTGGCCGTCGCCACCCCCGGCGCCGGCAAGACGACGTTCGCGCTGCGGGTCGCTTCTGAACTGCTGCACGCGCGGGTCGTGCGGCGCGTGATCGTGGTCGCCCCCACCGAGCACCTCAAGGTGCAGTGGGCGGACGCCGCCGCCAAGGTCGGCATCCAACTCGACCCGGGCCTGGCTGGTCGCAAGCGCGGACGGTCGCGGCAGTTCGACGGGGTCGCGGTGACGTACGCCGGGGTGTCGGCCGCCATGCTGAGCTACCAGACGATGACGGCCAACTTCGAGACGCTGGTGATCCTCGACGAGGTGCACCACGCCGGTGACGCGTTGGCTTGGGGTGATGCCGTGCGCGAGTCGTTCCAGTACGCGACGCGGCGGCTGATGCTGACGGGCACGCCGTTCCGGTCGGACGAGAACCCGATCCCGTTCGTGACGTACGTGCCGGCGTCCGATGCGACGGATGCGAACGCCGCCAAGATCTCGCGCGCCGACTACACCTACGGCTACGCCGAGGCGCTGCGCGACCACGTCGTGCGGCCGGTGGTGTTCATGAACTACGGCGGCCCGATGCGGTGGCGAACGAAGTCCGGCGACGAGATGGCCGCCAACCTCGGCGAGATGACGACGAAGGACGTGTCGTCCCAGGCCTGGCGCACCGCCTTGGACCCCAAGGGCGAGTGGATTTCGGCCGTGTTGCGAGCCGCCGACCAGCGCCTGTCCGAGGTGCGTCGCCACGTGCCGGACGCCGGCGGTCTCGTCATCGCCACCAACCAGACGAACGCGCGCGCGTACGCGCGCGTGCTGGAGTCGATCACCGGGGCGAAGCCGACGGTGGTGCTGAGCGATGACGCGGGGGCGTCGGGGCGCATTGAGGAGTTCGCGGCATCCGACGAGCGATGGATGGTCGCGGTGCGCATGGTGTCCGAAGGCGTCGACGTGCCGCGGCTGGCGGTGGGTGTGTACGCGACCGCGACGTCCACGCCGTTGTTCTTCGCCCAGGCGGTCGGGCGCTTCGTGCGGACGCGGCGGCGCGGCGAGGTGGCGACGGTGTTCCTGCCGACGGTGCCGATCATCCTCGCCCACGCGTTCTCCCTGGAGCGTCAACGCGACCACGTGCTGGGGCGACGGAAGGCGTCCGAGGAGATCGACGTGTGGGCCGAGGCTGAGGCGCTGCTGGAGGCGGCCAACCGGGCGGAGGGGGCGTCGGACGACCTGCTCGGCAGCTTCGAGGCGCTGGAGTCGAACGCCACGTTCGACCACGTGCTGTTCGACAGCCAGCAGTTCGGCATGCACGCGGTGCCGACGTCGGACGACGAGGCCGACTACCTCGGCCTGCCCGGGTTGCTCGAGCCCGACCAGATCACCCACCTGCTGCGGGAGCGGCAGGCCCGGCAGGTGCGGAGGCACGAGCGGTCGGAGCGGCGCGAACGCGTCACGCCCGAGGTGTCGTTGCACCGCGCGCTGACCGCCCGCCGCAAGGAGCTCAACTCGCTGGTGTCGCAGTACGCGCGGGTGAAGGGGGTTCCGCACAGCCATGTGCATGCTGAACTCCGCCGCCAGTGCGGGGGACCCCCACTGGCGGCGGCGACGACCGACCAGGTCGAGGCGCGGATCACGATGATCCGCGACTGGCACCGACGGTCCTGAGGCTGCGTGCGTTCTGTTTGGATGGGGCCATGGGTGAACCGGTGACGCTGCACGACATCGTGCTGCACTACGCGTTGGTCAAGCTCGACGCGATGGTGGCGATCCTGGCCGAGATGGACGATGGGACGGCGAACCGCACTCTCGGCGTCCCGGGATCGAACTCGCCGTACGTGCTGCTGTTCCACAGCCTCGGGGCGATGCGCCGCTGGAGCAGCACGGTGAATCTCGGGGTTGAGGTGCCGCGCGACCGGGACGCCGAGTTTCGCGCGTCGGGGAGCGTCGCCGACCTGCTCGAACTGGCAGCTGCGCAGCGGGAGGCGTTCATCGCGGACGTCCGGGCCACGGACCTGACCGCAGCGCCCGCATCCGCGCCACCGGGGAGGAACCCGGCCGAGACGGCGACGTGCCTGGCCGTGCTGGTGCACGTGATCGAGGAGTTGGCGCAGCACCTCGGGCACCTCGAGATCACCCGGGACGTACTGGCCGCCGGGTGAGGGCAGCTGCTCAGCCCTCCTCGGGGTCGACCGGGGTCGGCTCGGGGACGCCGCGCAACTCACGCCAGGACGGGATGTGCCAGTCGTTGCGGCGCAGCGCGAAGAACATGCCGACGACGAACGCGGCAGCGGTGGCGATCGCGCCGATCAGGACGGTCCAGCGGGCGCCCCAGGCGTCGCCGATCCAGCCGATCATGGGGGCGCCGATGGGCGTCCCGCCGAGGAAGATCATCATGTAGAGCGCCATCACCCGGCCGCGCATGATCGGGTCGGTGGAGAGCTGCACCGACGCGTTCGCCGTGGTCATCACGGTGAGGGCGGTGAGCCCGACGGGGATGAGCAGGAGCGCGAACGCCTCGTACGTCGGCGCGAGGGCGAGGGCGAACGTGGCGATCGCGAAGCCGGCCAGGGCGCCGAGCATGATCGACAACCGAGGGCGTGGACGCCGGGCAGCCATGAGCGCCGCCGTCAGGGAGCCCACGGCCATGATGGACCCGAGGATTCCGTACGCGTCGGCCCCCGCCCCGAACACCTCAGTGGCCATGAGGGCGTTGGTGATCTGGAAGTTCATGCCGAACGTGCCGAGCATGAAGACGATGAACATGGTCAACTGCAGGTCGGGGCGTCGGGCGACGTAGCGCAACCCCTCGCGGACCGAACCTCGCCCGCGGCGGACGGGGGCGGGGGTGAGCTGGGTCGGGTCCATGGCGAGCAGGGCGGCGATGACCGGCAGGAACGTGAACGCGTTGATCAGCAGACTCGGCCCGACGCCCGCGACGGCGATCATGAGGCCGGCAACGGCTGGGCCGACGAGGCGGGCGCCGTTGAAGCTCGTCGAGTTCAGGCCGACCGCGTTGGGCAGCAGGCTTGGCGGAACCATCTCGGAGGCGAACGCCTGGCGGGCGGGGTTGTCGACGGCGGTGACGACGCCTTGGGCGAACGCCAGAACGTAGACGTGCCACAGCTCGGTGACGTTGGCGAGCACGAGGATGGCGAGGGTGAGCGCGTTGAGGGCGAGCAGGACTTGGGTCCAGATGAGGATGAGCCGCTTGGGGAAGCGATCGGCGATCGCTCCACCCCACGCGCCGAACAGCAGCATCGGCAGGAACTGCAGGCCGGTCACGTAGCCGACCGCGCTCGCCGAGTGGTCGGTGAGGATCGTCAGCACCAGCCAGGTCTGGGCGATGCGGGCCATCCAGGTGCCAGTGTTGGAGATCAGGCCGCCCCAGAAGAAGAGGTTGTAGTGGCGCAGCTTGAGGCTCGCGAACATGGGGGTGCGGGCGTTGGTGAGGGTCTGTTCGGCCTGCTGGCCGGGCGCGTGGCTCACGCGTGGATCACCTTCTGCAGGATGTCGGTGGCGGCCCGCAGCGTGGCGAGCTCGTCGGGGTCGAGGTTCTGGAGGCGTCGGACCATCCAGTCGTCGCGGCTCGCGCGGGTGCGCTGGATCATCTGTGTGCCGGCGGGGGTGAGGGTGAGGATATGACGACGTCCATCGTTGGGGTCGGGGGTGCGGGCGACGAGGCCGCTGTCGACGAGGTTGTTCACCGTACGGGTCATGCTCGGGGCGCTGACCTCCTCGATGCGGGCGAGTTCGCCGGCGGTGGTCGCGGCGCCCATGGCGAGCTTGGCCAGCACGCTGAAGTGGTGCGGGGGGATCTCGTGGCAGTTGTCGTACCGCACGCGGCGACTGACGTGCTGGCACGCGATGCGCACATCACTGGCGAGGGCAAGGAGGGGGTCACGGTCAGGCACAATTGCTTAGCCTAGCTCATTAGCTGGGCTAAGCAACGGGGTGGTGATGGTTTTCCTTCCCTCGGCGGAACCCGAGGCGCACTGCTGAGCGGGCCGAACTGCTCGTGCTGTCGCCGAGGGAGCGAAAACCACCACCATCAGCCGGTGACCTGACACCACGCGCCTAAACCATGGTCGTGTCTTATGTGTGGGAGGCCGCGCTGGCGGCGGGCCAGGGCCTGATTGTGCGCCGAGAGCACCCCAGCATCGCCAGTTCTCTCGACCGGGCGCTCAGACGGGGGGACCTGGTGTCGATGCTGCCCGGCATCTACCGTGCTCGAGACCGCGAGCCCGACCTCGCGCTCCGCCTCCGCGCCGCATTCACCGCGGATCCGGATGCCGTGGTCATCGGGGAAGCGGCCGCGACGCTGGGTTGGTGGCCCGAACGGAACGCGACGACAGTTGACCTGGCCACCACCGCGCTCCGGGCCGCTGGCGATGGGATCCGTTGGTGCAAGCGCCAGGTGCCACTCGACCTCACGGTCGACAGCGGCACAGTCCGGTTCACCGACGCCGCGTTGACGGTGCTCGACCTCATCCCCACCCTGGGCGGGCAGGTCATCGACGAGGCCCTGCGTCGGCGTGCGGTCACGTTGGCCCAGCTCGAGGCCACGTTTGCCGAGCTGCCTCCCCGCCGGGGTGACGTCCTGCGACGCACCTTGCTGGATGACTCGCGCGACGAGCCGTGGTCGGAAGCGGAGCGCGAACTGCAGCGGGGCCACCGGGAACTCGACCTGCCCCACGCCTACCGGACCAACTTCCCCGTCACCTTGCCCGACGGCAGCGTACGCTTCGTCGACCTTGCCCTCCCCGATCTGCTGCTGGGCTTCGAGGTGGACGGCTGGGAGTGGCACGGTGACCACGAGTCCTTCGTCCGTGATCGCGCCTCCGATGCGCAACTCGCCACCCAGTCCTGGCATCGCGTGCGGTTCGACGCCGGGCTCGTGTTCGACGACCTCGAAGGGGTCAAGGCCACGATGCGCGCGGTCGTGGCGGCACGCGAGGCCCTGTTCCGCGGACTGGGCCCCTTCGCGCCCCGCCAACCGCGCCGCCGCAGGGGACGCAAGTAGTGTGGCGGCATGCCTGTGTTCGAGCGCACCAGCCGGTACCCGTACCCGCGCGCGACCGTGTTCGCTTGGCACACCCGCCCCGGTGCGTTCGCCCGGCTGAGCCCGCCCGGCATGGTCACGGCGCTGAAGCCGCACACGGACGGCATCAACGTCGGCTCCGAGGCCGAACTGCTGATCAGCCACCCGCTGGTGGCCGGCCTGCTGCCGGGCGTGCCCCGCCGCGGGGTGCGTGGACGTGCCCCGCTCGGCGTGCGCTGGGTGGTGCGACACGTCGAGTTCGTGCCGAATGAGCGCTTCGTCGATGAGCAGGTCACCGGTCCGTTCAAGTCGTGGCGGCACGAGCACGAGTTCGCCGACGGCCCCGGCGGCTCGACCACCATCACCGACCGCGTGACCTGGGAGCTGCCGGTCGGCCTGCCCGGCGGCCTCGACCAAGCGTTGGTGGAGATGCAGCTCGACGGGCTGTTCGCGTTCCGCGAGCGGCAGCTGCGCGACGACCTCGACCTGCACACCCGGCTCGGCGCTGGACCCCGACGCGTCGTGGTCTCGGGGGCATCGGGCCTGATCGGAACCCAGTTGTGCGCCCTGCTCACCTCGGGTGGACACGAGGTGGTGCGGCTGGTCCGCGGGTCGGCGCGTGGGCATTCCGACGCGGTGCGGTGGGATCCTGCCGCCCACCGGCTCGACCCCGCGGTGCTCGATGGGGCAGACGCCGTCGTCAATCTCTCGGGCCACTCCATCGGCGGGCGCTTCACCCGCTCCCACAAGGGGAAGGTCCTCACCTCGCGCCTCGACGCCACCGCCACGCTCGCCGGTGCTGCTGCCGCCGCGAAGGTGCCGACGTACGTGCAGGCGTCGGCGATCGGCTACTACGGCCCGCGGCGTCCGGGGGAGTTACTGACGGAGTCATCGGAGCCGGGGGAGGGCTTCCTCGCCGCGACCGTGCGGGCGTGGGAGGCGGCGGCGAAACCCGCGGTGGACGCGGGAGTGCGGGTGGCGCACCTGCGCACGGGCATCGTGCTGAGCGAGGGCGGGGGAGCCCTGGCGCCGCAGGTGCCGCTGTTCTCGCTGGGGGTGGGTGGACGGTTGGCCGCCCCCGATGCGTGGTTCAGCTGGGTGGGCCTGGACGATGTGGCGCGGGCGTACGTGCACACGATCCTGACCGACGTGGTGGAGGGGCCGACCAACCTCGTCGCGCCGCGTCCGGTGACGCAGCAGGAGTTCGCGACCACCCTCGGCCGCGTGCTGCACCGGCCTGCGCTGGTGCCGACGCCGGCATTTGGGCCGAAGCTCGTGCTGGGGGCCGAGGGCTACGACGAGATGATCGACACCGACCAGCGGGCGTCGGCGGTGAAGCTGGCCGGCACGGGGTTCTGGTTCGCCCAGGGCACGCTCGCCGAGGCGCTGCGGCACGCGTTGATGCGCTGAGGTTGCGGTGGCGGGGTCGAGTGCTTCGCCGGCGGTGGGCCGGACGCTGGACATCCTGACCCATCTGGCCCGGCAACCCGGGGCGGTGGGGGCGGCTGCCATCGCGCGCGACCTGGAGCTGCCGCGGTCGACGACCTACCACCTGCTGACGGTGCTGGAGGAGCGCGGTTTCGTGCTGCGCCTGCCCGAGTCGCGCGGTTGGGCGCTGGGGGCGTCGGCGTACGGACTGACCAGCGCCTACACGCCGCACGAGGGGCTCGAGCGGCTGGCCCGGGCGGTGATGCGGTCGCTGGCGGCTGAGTTGGGGGTGGCCGTGCACCTCGGCATCCTGCGCGGGCCGCTGACGATGTACCTGCTGAAGGAGGCGCCGCCGGTGCCGGTGGAGGGGGAGCCGTCGCTGGTGACCGCGGTGGGCGTGCTGCTGCCGGCGCACCTGACCGCGTCGGGGCGGGCGATTCTGGCGCAACTGCCCGAGGCGACCGTGCGGGCGCTGTACACCCGGCCGGGCGACTTCGTGTCGCGCACGGGCCGCGGTCCGCGCGGGTTGGGCGACCTCCTGGGCGAGCTGGCGCCCGAACGCGAGCGTGGCTGGTCGGAGGAGGTCGAGCTCGTCACGCCGGGCCTTCGGTCGGTCGGGGCGGCCGTCTTCGACCTGCACCGCCAGCCCGTCGCGGCCTTGAGCTGCACGTGGCGGGCGCGGGTGCCGGTGCGGGATCAGGGGCCGATCGTGGCATCGCTGGTTGCCGGTGCGGCTGAGGTGTCGCGGCGGCTGGGCGGTCCCGGAGCGTAACAGCGTTATCGGCCTGCTCGTTCTCGGTTAAATCTTCAACTCACCAGCGGGACTGGCCTCGATCGCCGCGGTCGAAAATCGAGCAGGCCGATAACGCTGTTACGCCAGAGGGCCCACCACGGAGCGGGCCGCTTCGGCCAATGCGCCCGAGGCGACCAGTCCGACGACGGCCTCGATCTCGGGGGCGAGGTAGCGGTCGGGTCCGGGGCCGGGGACGACGGTGCGGATCCGGTCGACCACCGCCGCGGTCGCCGGGGCCGACCCGACGCCGCGCAGGTCGAGGGCCCGGGCCGCGGTCAGCGCCTCGCCGGCCAGCACGCGGGTCAGGCCGTCGAGGGAGCGGCGCAGCTTGCGGGCGGCGTGCCAGCCCAACGAGACGTGGTCCTCTTGCATGGCCGAGCTCGGGATCGAGTCGACCGACGCCGGTGCCGCCAGACGCTTCAGCTCGGCGACCACGCCGGCCTGCATGTACTGCAGGATCATGTGCCCCGAGTCGACCCCGGCGTCGTCGGCCAGGAACGGCGGCAGCCCGTGGTTGCGCTTCACGTCGAGGAACCGGTCGGTGCGGCGCTCCGACATCGAGGCGACGTCGGCCACGGCGATGGCCAAGAAGTCGAGCACGTACGCCACCGGGGCGCCGTGGAAGTTGCCGTTGGATTCAACCCGCCCGTCGGGGGTGACCACGGGGTTGTCGATCACCGAGGCCAGCTCGCGCTGGGCCACCAGCATTGCGTGCACGAGCGTGTCGCGCGCCGCCCCCGTCACCTGCGGCGCGCAGCGCAGCGAGTAGGCGTCCTGCACGATGGGGCAGTCGGGGTCGTCGCGGTGACGCGCGACGATCGGCGACTCGGCCAGCACGGCGCGCATCGTTGCCGCCGACAGCTCCTGACCCGGGTGCGGGCGCATCGCGTGCAGGTCGGCGGCGAACACCTTGTCGGTGCCCATCAGGCCCTCGACCGACATGGCGGCGACGACGTCGGTCGTGGTCAGCAGCGTGGCGAGGTCGGTGCACGCCAGCACGAGCTGGCCGAGCATGCCGTCGGTGCCGTTGATGAGCGCGAGGCCTTCCTTCTCGCCGAGGACGAGCGGCTCGATGCCGGCCTCGGCGAGGGCGTCGGCCGCGGGTCGCAGCGTGCCGGAGGCGTCGCGCACCTCGCCCTCACCCATCGCGGCGAGCGCGCAGTGCGACAAGGGCGCGAGGTCGCCCGAGCAGCCCAGTGAGCCGTACTCGTGCACGACGGGCGTGATGCCCGCGTTCAGCATCGCGGCGTAGGTCTCGACCACGACGGGGCGCACACCGGTGCGTCCGCTGGCCAGGGTCGACAGGCGCAGCAGCATCATCGCCCGCACGACCTCGCGCTCGACCTCGGGACCCGACCCCGCCGCGTGCGACCGGATCAACGACACCTGCAACTGCGCCCGCTTCTCGCTGGGGATGTGCTTGGTCGCCAGCGCCCCGAACCCGGTCGAGACCCCGTAGACGGGGCGTTCGCTGGCGGCCAGTTCCTCGATGTGCCGCCGCGTCGCCGCGACCTCGGCCAGCGCCTCGGCTTCCACGACGACCCGCGCGTCGTGCCGCGCGACCGCGACGACGTCCTCGAACGAAACCGGCCCGATGCCCACGCTCACCTCATGCATGGGGTCGAGTCTCACCCATGGACGCCGGGGGTGCGGCTTTGGGCGCCGGTTCTGTCTCGGATCCGAGACGCAACGCGCGAGGGTCCTCGCGTGGGGCGTCCGGTTGGGGTGAAGGTGGGGGCATGGCGAACCGAGAGATCCGCGCCCCTCGGGGGCTCGACCTGACCACCCGCGGCTGGCAGCAGGAGGGTGCGCTGCGCATGCTGATGAACAACCTCGACCCCGAGGTCGCCGAGCACCCCGAACAGCTGGTGGTCTACGGCGGGTCGGGCAAGGCGGCGCGCTCCTGGGAGGCGTACGACGCGATCGTCCGCACGCTGGAGACCCTCGACGACGACGAGACCCTGCTGGTGCAGTCGGGCAAGCCGGTCGGGGTGTTCCGCACGCACCAGTGGGCGCCGCGGGTGCTGATCGCCAACTCCAACCTCGTCGGCGACTGGGCCACGTGGGAGCACTTCCGCGAGCTCGAGCAGGCCGGGCTGATGATGTACGGCCAGATGACCGCCGGGTCGTGGATCTACATCGGCACCCAGGGCATCCTGCAGGGCA
>CALMPQ010000227.1 GCA_937872005.1 uncultured Propioniciclava sp. | reverse complement strand
ATGGGGGCGCGCACTCCGGGGATCCAGATGCGTGGACGGTCACCGCCCTCGGCACTCGTCCGCGGGCACGAACAACGCCTCCACATCGGACGCCTTGAGCCGCAGCACCTTGCCTCCCACCACGTAGCACGGCAGCTTCCCCGCCGCGGTCAGCCGCTTCAACGACCGCACCGACAGCGTGGAGAGCTCGGCCGCCTCAGGGTAGGACAGCCACTTCGACGTGCGATCGGACGTCGGGTGCTGGGTGGTCTTCCTCGAACGGGTCGTCATCAGGGTGGTCATGTCATCTCCTCGGTGATCGACGGACGCTGGTGTCGTCCTTCACCCTCCAGAAGTGACCACGCAAGCCCTTCACGGACACCCCGCGCGAAATCCGTACCTCCCGCTTCGCAGAATGGTGGTCACGCCGTTTCGGTCTGCACGGTTTCCACCTGCGAGCGCTACGGCTGGTAAGTCGTCTGACGGCTTTTCTCGAACGCCGTTGCCGACAACTCCAAGTGCCGTCCAGCCCTCCCGACATGCTCGGACTTGTGAGCGCTACCGGCTCCCGAGGTCAAGGGGGCGGGTCGCGTGGGTTAGTCGTTGATCGGCGTCTCCTCGAGGGTCAGCGTGGATTGGGCGGGACCATCCGGCGCTTGCGGTCGGCTTCGACGCGTGGAGGGGAACTTCGGCCCTGGCCCATACGTCACTGCAGGCCCGCGGGTCGCCTTGCTGGTCTTGACCAGGACACCACGGTCCACCAGGTCGGAGAGGATGCGCGACGCCGTGGCGGGTTGAACGTCAAACATCGTCTGAACGACTCGGCCGGTGATGCTGCCGATCTCGCGGACGACCGTGACGATCTTCTGGTCCGTGTCGTCCCCGGAGCGGGCACGGTACGACACCGCAACACCCAAGGCGCGGATCGCTTCCCCCACGAGGCGGTACTCACCCCTGCTGCTGTGCGCGGTGTCCGCGGTCCTTTCGATCAGAGCGACCCCAGGTGCCGACAACTCCATGAGCTTCGCCTCAACCTCTGCTTCGGACTTCTGGACCAGCTTGGCCATCCGGGAAGCCGTGGTGGTGCGGTGATCGAGCAGGTAGAGCAGGACGAGCAGCGTGTCGGGATCACCGCGTCTGTCCTCGGGCAGATCAGCCACGAACCGCGCCAACGGCTCGTTGGGAGGCCCACCCACCAAGAGCGCCTCAACGGTGAAGCCGTCAGTGGTGAACCGCGGCGGCTGATGACCGACGGCAGTCATGGAGGCGTACATACGATCGACCCCTACCCCGGCAGATTCGGCCAAGCCGAGCGCACGAATTGCCTGCGCCAAGGACAGGTTCCGCGACCGCGACGACACGGTGAGGACATTGTCGACCGTGACGCCGGGGACGAACCCACCGGGGGAGGTAACCCGCAACCTGCTCGCGTCGTGCTCCAACCGAATGACCTCGGGAGTCCGATAGTCACGGTGCATGAACGCGTTGACCACCGCCTCGCGCACGGCCGTATCGGGCAGGTCACCGATCAACAGCTGCTGCCCCCCTGGGGTAAGGATCGCCGTTCTCTCGATGCGGCCTTCGATCAGTTCCAGGACTCGGCGTATGGCGTTCACGCCAGGACCCTTGATGTCGTCGTTCGCTGACAGCAAGCCTGAGTTCGCCGCCCGCCGGACGTACTGTGCATGGATTCGGCCCGTATCGGTGAACAACAAGGCGCCCGCGTTGGTGAACCGGCCATCGGTGGCAACACCCAGCCTGCGGCAGACATCAGGCCAAGGGAGTCGGCCCCACGCATTCCGCTCCTGGTCCGGCGCCTGAGCCAGCAACTCACGCACGACGGCTTCGGCAATGGGGCTCACTGCCTCCAGCGTCAGACCTGAGTCCTTGCTGGACCAGTCGTCGCCGCGGCGGTCTGCCAAGACCGTTGCTATCCGAGCAGCGCTCATCGGTCGGCACGACGACCCCACGCGCTCGGTCGCGCGGCCTCCAACCTGATGAATATCGGGGCTCCGGGGCACCGTGATGACACTCAATTCGACACCGTGGTAGAACTCCGTGTTGACGATCACGATCAGCCCCGGCTCGGTGAGCTCGTAGATTCTTCCCACGGTGGCCACGGGGTCAAGCCGAGAACCGACGAAGGCCTCAGCACCCGCTACCGCATCCCGGACGCCCACGATGATCTTGCCGCCCTCGGCGTTTGCGAAGCAGGCGGCAGCCTCCGCAAGGTACTTCAAGGTGTCCCCGATCGAGCGGCCGACTGTCTTGAAGTCCAGCGTCATGCTCTCCAGTTCAGACGGCCTTCTACCCGCACGCACGGCGTCCAGCGTGCTCGTCACATCAGAATCCACGCGCTATCCCTCAGTTTTGACTTGGTACCGGAACTCATCCTAGATCAAAACCAGGGGAAACTGATCGTTCTCACGTGCTGCAGTCCCGTAGGCTCAGCCACAGAGGTCGGCCTAGCTGGTCCTTGTGGGCGACCAAGACCGGCACGTTTGCGAGCACCGCAGTGTCGGGGCCGCCGAGTTCCGCCACGTGACTCACAAGGTTGCGGCGTCAGTGGGCAGGATGGGGTCAGTCTTTCCCAGGAGGCACCGTGAAAGCTCATGCAGGCAACGTCGCCGAGAAGCAGCGGGGACTGCTGGTCGCTTGGGTGACCGGCGTCGATGGCACGTGGTGGGGCAAGGTCGCCGTGTCGGACGCCCCCGGCGAGGCCAGCCTCCAACTCTTGGCCGGCCGGCTCCTCAGTCCCGTCCAGCAGGAAGCCGAGGAACCAAGGGTCAGGGCAGGCCAGCCCGGGTGAACTCCTGCTGCAACCGCGGACGCCGGCGGTGGGCCTTCCGCAGGTCGGCGACCAGCGCGTCGACGCCGCCGGCCATCTCGGTGTCGCGGGTGAGCGCGCGCAGGTGGGCGAGCTTCCGCGCCGCGGCGCGGTAGTGCTGGGCATCGGGGTGCTCAAGATGATCGAGCACCTGCCGGGTGTGGATCGGCACGACGGCGAGCGGATCGACCTTCTCGTACCGGTCAGCCAGGGTTCCCCACAGGCCGGGCTCGTCCAGACCGAGCGAGTGGGCCAACTCCCACGCCAACGCGACGTCGTCCAAGGAGTGCAAGGCGAACGACACGGCCTCGGCCGGCCGCTGGCTCAGCGCGTCCATCACGCGCTCTCGGTGGTCGGGCCACGCCTGGCCGGCAGCAGCCCGGACGCCGTCGGCGTGGGTAGCGGTCGGCCACCGATCGAACACCGCCAGCCGGGCGGTGAGTTCCTCGGCCGGCCGGTGCTCGGCCAGCAGCCGGCACCAGAGGCGGGCGGCGTGGACCGATTGGTGGCCCCGGTCGAAGAAGGTCGCCTGGCGCGCCCAGTCGATCGCCAAGTCGGTCTCGCCGATCTCGGCGAAGGCCTTGGCGGTGTCCTCCAGCCAGGCGGCGACCTTCCGGTCGCGGGCGTGGGTGGCGATGATCGCGTCGATGTCACGGTCCCAGACCGCCAGTCGGCGGGCGTTCCACTCCAGCACGAACCGCGCATGCCGTAGCCCCGCCTGCTGCTCCCACCCGGTCGGGTCAGCCGTCCGCTGCAGCCACAACCCGTGTTCTTCCGCTTCGGTCGGGGCGGGACCCACCGACGCGGCGATCTCGGCGAGCTTGGTCTTGTACAGCGCTTACGTCGGCGTCGCGCCCCTCGGCGCGTCGCTCACCGACGACCAGGCGGCGCAACTCCGCCAGCACGAGCACCGGACGCCCATCGTCGCCACCGACGCCGACCTTGCCGGACGCGTCGCCGCCGAGCGCGACTACTGGATCCTCTCCCCCCACGGCCACGACCCCCGCCGCGCCGCCCTCCCCGACGGCACCGACCCGGCAGACCTCCTCGTCAGCGGACGCGCCGACGTCCTCACCAAGGCGCTCCAGAACGCGACTCCGCTCGCCGACCAGCTCGTCGACGAACGGTTCGCCCACCTCCCCGCCAACGAGGCCGCCATCGAAGCTCTCCGGGTCATCGCCGCGACCCCGCCCTAACGCTGGAAGACCGGCACGCAAGACGTCGCCGAGCGTGTCGAGCTCCCCGCCAGCGTGCTCCGGACAGCCCTCCACGACCTGGTCGAAGCCTGAGACCGCGACCCCCGCGCTGCCGCCCAGAGCTCGCTCTGCGACGGCAGCCGGATCAAGACCCGCCTGGCGCATGCCGAGGCCATGAGCGCACATGAGACCGTCATTGGCCGTCCCAGCGCCACGTCCCGGTCTCCCCGCGGGGTGCCCGGACCAGCCCCCGCCCGCAACGTCTATCGCTAGCGACACGAGCACTCCTCGCCCCCAACCGTGCAGGTCCACAGCGCCCGGGTCGTGGCGCCCGCGCACGGCAATCGACGGCAACGCCTCCCCGGCCTTCTGGTTTGGTGGGACGCTGCCTGAACCATCACTTCGAGCTGCAAGGAAGCATGCCCATGAAGAACTCTGTGAGACGCGGCCTCGCCACCCTAGGTGCGGCAGCGCTGATCGCGACGATGCTGCCCGCTACCGCTTCAGCCCAACCGGGCGACGTGACGACCGACGAGATGACGGCCGTCCCGAACGTCCAGTGGGTGCCACGCACCCCCGATTCCTACCCGTTCAACGCGGCCGACCATGCTCGGGTCCCGGTCGACCTGGCGGCGTCCGGCTTCGTGGAGGAGGAGTTCTTCCTCAGCGGCAACGCCAATGTGTACACCAAGGCCGACGGATCCCTGGGCGTCCACCGCGCCGACGTGCCCTACACCAACCGTATCCTGGTGCGTCACCCGGCACGCCCGAACAAGGCCTCCGGCACCGTCTTCGTCGACATCTACAACGCGTCCAACGGCTACGACATCGAGGACATGTGGCGGCGCCTGTCCACGAACATCCTCGCCAACGGCCACACCTACATCGGCGTGACCAGCAAGCCGGTCAACGTCGACGCCCTGCACACCTTCGACCCGGAACGGTACGAGTCGATCAGTTGGTACGACGAGCCGCTCACCGGGGCGTGTGACTACTCCTTCGCCGGCGCCTGGGGAGAGGTGCCCTGCACCGAGACGGGTCTGGCCTGGGACATCCTCACCCAGGTCGGCAACGCCGTCCGTGACCCCCAGGCCGGCCAGCAGATCCTCGGCGGCATCAAGGCCAAGAGCGTCTTCCTGATCGGGCAGTCGCAGTCGAGCATGTACCTGAACACCTACGTCAACAACTTCCACAACGCCGTCACCGACGCCAAGAACGGCAAGCACGTCTACGACGGCTACCTGAGCGCCGCGGGCAACTGGATCGAGCGGTCCATCCGCGACGGCGAGTTCCAGGGCAAGGTGCTCAGCGCGACCGGGGCCATCGCAGGCCCGGCCACGCCGGTCGACATCGACGTGCCCTGGGTAGTCGTGGACTCGGAGGCGGACAGGCACGTCTTCCCCACGCAGGCCCTGCTCCCCCGCCCCTTGGACGACCAGACGCGCGTGTGGCAGGTACCCGGCACCGGCCACACGTTCTCCTGGTCGACTGTCGTGCCGCACAACAACGAACTGCTCAAGGCCGGACGCCCTCCCCGCGTCTTCCCGACCCAGTTCACCCCCTACCCGATGGAACCCGCCATGACCGCAGCCGGCCAGGCGCTGATCGACAACCACCAGAAGGGCAAAGCGCTGCCGCCCACCCAGTGGTTCGACCGAGACGCCAACGGCGAACTCATCCGCGACAACCACGGCAACGTGACCGGCGGTGTCCGCTACGGCCTGATGGACCTCACCCTCGCCGAGTTCCGCGGCTTCGCGACGCCCGGCGACATGAACGGCGTCGCCAACCCGATCTCGAAGCAGGAGTTCTACAGCCAGTGGAACAACCGCAACACCTACCTCGGCAAGCTCCGCGCCCACGACAACAAGCTACGCAACGCCGGCTACCTCACCAAGGACGGCCAGGAACTGTTCGCCGAGCGGGCCAACGTCATGATGGATCGGATCGGCGTCCAGCCGCTGTCGAACGTCGTGTTCCCCATGCCCACGGTCGACCCGACCCCGTGATCGAGTCCTGACCCGACGGGCATCCCGTCGGAACCCGGGGCCCGCCGGCACGTGCCGGCGGGCCTCCATCACTGTCCTGACCTGCCCGAGAACCTAACGAGTCGGTCGTCGAACACCGAGCCCAGACATCCCGTAACCGCGGCAGCCACGGCGGGGTCTATCGCAGGAACGGTGTAACTGGCCCTACGGCCCGGTTGGGCAGAAGGGGTCATGATGACCGAAACACTGATGGCTGTGGAGCCACACGAGGAAGACAAGGCGGCGCCGGCGGCGTTGGTCTCTGACCAGCCGCGACTCGAGCACCCGGGAGGCGGCCAGGTGGCCGAGCCGGTGGTGCTGTCAC
>CALMPQ010000226.1 GCA_937872005.1 uncultured Propioniciclava sp. | reverse complement strand
GGTGCCACGCGGGCGTCAGCGGACGCCGCTCAGAGCTGGTTGCCCAGCTTGAAGCCCTCGGTGGTGTCGCCCTTGCGGGTGTAGCTGAACCCGTCGGCGCCGATGGTGGCCTCGAGCTCGGACTTGTCGGTCCGCTTGACGACCTCCCGAGGGTTGCCGTCGAGGTCGAGCACGAGCGACGCCTCGGTGTACCAGGACGGGACGACCGGGTTGCCCCACCAGTCGCGGCGCTGGTTGTCGTGGACGTCCCAGGTCACGGTCGGGTTGTCGGGGTCACCGGTGTAGTAGTCCTGCGTGTAGATCTCCACGCGGTGGCCGTCGGGGTCGAGGATGTAGAGGTAGAAGGCGTTGCTGACGCCGTGGCGGCCGGGGCCGCGCTCGATCCGGTCCGAGATGCGCAGGGCGCCCATCTTGTCGCAGATGTAGAGGATGTTGTGCTTCTCGTGGGTCGAGAACGCGACGTGGTGCATGCGGGGGCCGTCGCCACCGGTCAGCGCGGTGTCGTGCACGGTCGACTTGCGGGCCACCCACGCGGCGTAGGTCGTGCCCTCCTCGTCCTTGATGTCCTCGGTCACGCGGAAGCCCAGGTCCTCCATTTACGCGCGGTGCGCGGGCACGTCGGGGGTGACCTGGTTGAAGTGGTCGAGGCGGACGAGCGCGCCGGCGCCGTACAACTCGTAGTTCCAGGCGAGGCGGTCCACGTGGGTGGTCTCGTGGAAGAACTCGTACGGGAAGCCGAACGGGTCCTCCACGCGCACCGAGTCGCCGATGCCCTTGACGAAGCCGTCCTTGCGGCGCTCGGTGCGGCAGCCCTTGGCGCGGTAGTACTCCTCGGCCGCATCGACGTCGGCGGCCGACCGCACGCGGAACGAGAACGCGGCCACGGCGGCCACGGGGCCCTTGCGGAGCACCAGGTTGTGGTGGATGAACTCCTCCAGCGAGCGGAGGTAGATGGTCTCGTCGTCCTCCTCGGTCACGACGAGGCCGAGCACGTCGACGTAGAACTCACGCGACTTCGCCAGGTCGGTCACCACGAGCTCCATGTAGGCGCAGCGCAGGATGTCGAACGCAGGGTTGAGGTTGGTGGTCATGGTCTGTCTCCTTTGATCAGAATGGTGGTGGATCGGTCGGTCAGTGGGCACCCGGGCCCGCCAGGGCCGGGTCGTTGTCGCTGTAGCCGGTCGCGCCGAAGCGCGTGGTGTGCACGTCGCCGAGCGTCACGTGGACGGCCTGGCTCTCGGTGTAGAAGTCGATCGAGCGGTAGCCGCCCTCGTTGCCGAGGCCGGACGCCTTGACCCCACCGAACGGGCTGCGCAGGTCGCGCACGTTGTGGGAGTTGATCCACACCATGCCCGCCTCGATCTGGTGGCTGACGTTGTGGGCCCGACGGACGTCGGAGGTCCACACGTAGGCGGCCAGGCCGTACTTCACGTCGTTGGCGAGCTCGACGGCCTCCTCCTCGGTGTCGAAGGGCGTGATCGCCACGACGGGGCCGAAGATCTCCTCCTGGAAGATCCGAGCCGTGCGGTCGACGTCGGCGAACACGGTCGGGGCCAGGTAGTTGCCCTCACCGAATCCATCGGGACGCCCGCCGCCGGCCACCAGCCGCGCCTCGGCCTTGCCGGCCTCCACGTAGCCCAGCACGCGCTCGTAGTGCTCGGGGTGCACCAGGGCGCCCAGCTCGGTCGTCGGGTCGGACGGCTTGCCGACCTTGACCTTCTTCGCGCGCTCGGCGTAGGCCTCGACGAAGCGGTCGTAGAGGCCGCGTTGCACGAGGATGCGCGAACTCGCCGTGCACCGCTCGCCGTTCAGCGAGAACACGCCGAACAGGGTCGAGTCGAGGGCGGCATCGAAGTCGGCGTCGTCGAAGATCACCGCGGGGCTCTTGCCACCCAGCTCCATCGACATGCCCTTGAGGGTGGCCGCGCAGTTGCGGAAGATCAGCTGGCCGGTCGTGGTCTCACCGGTGAACGAGATGAGGTTCACGTCCTCGTGCTTGACGAGTGAGTCGCCGGCGGTCTCGCCGAAGCCGTGCACCATGTTGAACACGCCCTTCGGCAGGCCCGCCTCCTCGAAGATCTTCACCCACAGCGAGGCCGACAGCGGCGTGAACTCGGCGGGCTTGAGCACCACCGTGCAGCCCGACGCCAGCGCGGGGGCCAGCTTCCAACTCTCCAGCATGAACGGGGTGTTCCACGGGGTGATGAGCCCCGCGACACCGACCGGCTTGCGGTTGACGTAGTTCACCTGCATGCCCGGCACCTTGTAGGCCTCGTCGCGCTGGGCGACGATCAGGTCGGCGAAGAAGCGGAAGTTCTCCGCCGCCCGACGCGCCTGGCCCTTGGCCTGCGTGATCGGCAGGCCGGTGTCGTAGGACTCGAAGGCCGCCAGGTTGGCGTCCTGCTGCTCGATCAGGTCGGCGATGCGGTTGAGGATGCGCCAGCGCTCGCGCGGCTTCATCCGCGGCCACGGGCCGTGGTCGAACGCCTCGCGGGCCGCCGCCACCGCAGCATCGATGTCGGCCTTGTCGCCCGACGCGGCCTGAATGTAGACCTCGTTGGTCTCGGGGGTGAGCACGTCGAACGTCTCACCCGAGGCGGCATCCACGAGGGCGCCGCCGATGTAGTGCTGGATCTTCTCCGGAAGACCCTGGGGTCGCTCAGTCATGGGAGGTTCCTTCCTTTCAGTTCGCGTCGGTCTGGTTCGCAGCGCCGGACGCCGTGCGCCCGGCCTGCCACTGCTCGTACTTCTCGCGCCAGGCGGCGTTCAGCGGGTAGAGGCCGTCGACGGACTCGCCGGCGGCCACCATCTCGGCGATGAAGGCCTCCTCGGCCTCCTGCTGCTCGCTGGCCTCGAGGACCTCGACAACGAGCGCGGGCGGGATCACCAGGACGCCGTCGTCGTCGCCGACGATGACGTCGCCCACCTGCACGAGGGCACCGCCGCAGGCGATGTCGACGTCGGTGTCCCACGGGATGTGGCGTCGGCCGAGGACGGCCGGGTGGGGGCCACCGGCCGACCACACGGGCAGGTCGAGGGCCGCCACGAGGGCGTGGTCACGGACGCAACCGTCGGTCACGATCCCCGCCGCGCCCCGGACCTGGGCCCGCAGGGCCAGGATGTCGCCGAGGGTGCCCGCGTTCTCGACACCGCGGGCGTCCATGACGAGCACCTCACCCGGGCCCACGTCGTCGATCGCGCGCTTCTGGGCGTTGAAACCGCCGCCCTTCGCCTTGAACTGGTCGGGGCGGAACGGCACGTACCGCAGGGTGCGGGCCCGCCCGACCATCGTCTTGCCGACCGCCAGCGGGCGGACGCCGTCGATCGAGACCTCGTTGTAGCCGCGCTGCCGCAGCTGCGACGACAGGGTCGCCACCGCCACGGACGCCAACCGCTCGCGCAGCTCGTCGGTCAGCTCGAACGCCGCCGGCTCCTCGGTCGTGCGGACCTCGTGGCCCCACGCGTCGGAGCGCTGCGCGTCGTCGACCTCGGGCGGGTTGCCCCAGGGCGCCAGGGCGGGGCCCGACACCACGGTGGTCACGAGCCGGCCCGTGGTGACCGAGGGGTCGGCGTCGGAGGACACCTCGACCTCGATGCGCTGCCCCGGCTGGGCGACCGAGGCGCCGGCGGGCGTCCCGACCAGGATGACGTCGCCGACCTCGAGGGTCATGAAGCGCGACAGGTCGGCCACCATCTCGCCGATCGTGAACAGCATCCCGGCGGTCGAGTCGTCCTGGACGAGCTCGCCGTCCAGCCACGTGCGGACCCGGAGGGCGGACGGGTCGAGCGTGCGGGCGTCCAGCAGCGTGGGCCCGACGGGGGTGAACCCGTCGCCGCTCTTGCTGCGGACGTTGGAGCCGCGGTCGGCCTTGCGCAGGTCGTGGAGGCCCAGGTCGTTGGACGCCGTGATCCAGCCGACGTGCGCCCACCCGTCCTCGGGGGTGACATCCTTCGCGGTCGTGCCGATGACGGCGGCGACCTCACCCTCGAAGCCGAGCAGCTCGGTGCCCTCGGGGCGCACGACCTCGCCGGGGCCGCACAGCGACGACGACGTCTTGAGGAAGTACGACGCGTGGGCGGGGATCCGACCGCGCTGCTCGGCACGCGAGCGGTAGCTCAGGTGCACGGCGATCACCTTGCCGGGGCGCTGCCCGACGGTGCTGGTGATGGCATCCATTTCCTGTGTCCTCCTGGTGGTGGGTCGGTCAGTAACCGGAGTCCTGGTCGAAGGTGACCGGGCGGGCGCCCTTGAACTCCTCGGGGTGCTCGGCGAGGTCCTGCTCGAGCTGGTCCTGGCCCTCGATGTCGTGGGCGTCCTTGTCGAGGGGCTGGCCCGTGCGGTCCTTGAGGGTGCTGGCCGCGAGGAGCGCGATCAGCGACAGGGCGCCGAGGTAGCCGGCGACGGCCATGTTGGTGCCGAACGCTGCGAAGAGTGCCGTGGCGATCATGGGGGCGAAGGCGCCACCGATGATGGCACCGATCGCGTAGGTGATGCCGGCGCCGGAGTAGCGGACGCGAGCCGGGAACATCTCCACGAAGGTGGCCGAGATCGGGCCGTAGGTGATGCCCATGCCGATCGTCATGACCAGCAGGCCGATCGCAAGGAAGATGGGCTGCCCCTGTTCGACGAGCAGGAACATCGGGACCACCCAGATGAGTTGGGCGATGAAGCCGAGCTGGAACGTGCGCTTGCGGCCGATCTTGTCCGACATGGTGGCGCCCCACAGGGTGGTGACGATCCAGGCGGCGGCGGCCACGGTGATGATGTTGAGGATCGTGGTGCGGTTCATGCCCAGCACCGAGGTGGCGTAGGCGAGGATGTAGCCGCCGGTGATCATGTAGCCCATGGCGTTGTTGCCGGCGAAGGTGAGGGCACCCTGCACGACCTGCTTGCCCGAGTAGCGGAACATCTGGACCAGCGGCAGGTGGACCTGCTCGTCCTCCTGCTTGATCTCCTGGAAGACCGGGGACTCCTGCACGCCGCGACGGATCCAGAACCCGACGAACACGAGCGCGATCGACAGCAGGAACGGGATGCGCCAGCCCCAGTCGAGGAACTGCTCCTGGGTCGTGGTGGCCGACAGGATCGCGAGGACCGCGGTGGCCAGCAGCATGCCCAGCGGCACGCCGATCTGCGGGAAGCCACCGAAGAGACCGCGCTTGTTGGCGGGGGCGTGCTCGACGGCCATGAGGGCCGCGCCGCCCCACTCGCCGCCGGCCGAGAAGCCCTGCAGCACGCGGAGGATGATCAGCAGGATCGGCGCGGCCACGCCGATCTGGGCGTAGGTCGGCAGGACGCCGATCAGCGCGGTGGCCACACCCATGAGCACCAGGGTCATGACCAACATGATCTTGCGGCCCAGGCGGTCGCCGAGGTGGCCGGCGACGAAGGCGCCGAG
>CALMPQ010000225.1 GCA_937872005.1 uncultured Propioniciclava sp. | reverse complement strand
TGATCTTGCACTGGCGGCCGTCCCACTGAGCGTCGGAGCCGCAGTCCACCGGCGGCCCGGCCGCGATCGCCGGGACGGCTCCCAGAAGCACCGATGCGACAGCCAACCCGATGGTCGCGAACACCCGGGTCAGCATGTGCCCAGCACTTCGTCTTGGTCGACCCGCAGGGCCCCTGACCTTTCCACCACGACCGAACGGTGCTGGAAGCGGTACGGCGGTGCCGTGACGTTCTTGCCGGAGGTGTCAACCAGCTTGGTGTCACTCGTGTCGACGCAGGCGGTGACGGTCCACGTGGGAAGGCCCTGGCTGTCGTTCCCGGACGGTTGGGCTGACTGGAGCTCAACAACCGAACTGCCCGACCCGGTGAGCTGTTCGAGTCGGTAACCGGTGAGGTTCTTACGGAAGAACTCCAACGCCTCCCCGGACGCCACGGTGTCGAGGTCCTGCAGTGATGCTTGGGGGTCATTGGTCAAGCGATCAACGACTGACCAGAGGTTCGTCACGGCCTGCTTGGCGTTGGCGAGGTCCTGCTCAGCCGGCGACAGCGTCGGAGCGGTCTGCGTCGGCGTCGGAGCGACGGAGGCGGAAGGGCTCGATGCTGGCGCAGCCGTGCAGGCAGCCATGACGGGCGCCAGCGCGAGCGCGAGCAGGGCCCGTCCGAGGGTGTTCTTGTTCACCATGGGGTTTCTCCTTCACCTACCAGAAGTAAGGAGGAGGGCCGTTGGCGGACACCCCGGGGCAAAGTTCTTTGAACGACTTCGTTCACTCGAGCCGGGGGTGACTCGGCCAGGGAGCCCTGGTCCTGTTCTGTTGAGCGTCGTCCTGGGGGACAGTGCCCCGAATGTAGGGCGCGAAATCAGAGCGGCTTCGGGCGTCCCACGAAGTGACACCAGTCCCACTAGCGTTTCCGGTCGGCGGCCAAGAGTCCGTCGAGCGGCCGCAAAGTCAGCTCGTCCATCGCGACGTCTGGGGTGGGGAGGCCATGGACGTGCTTGTCGGACGCGTTGGGAGCTACGCCGAGACCGCACCGTGCGCAGCTGCTCGACTTCGGTGCACCACCAAGCCCACAGGGTCCGCTCGACGGCGTAGAGGTCGGCTCGTCGCTGCCCTACTCCGTTGGTTCCCAGGGCGATCGCGACCTGTTCAATCTGCGCGGTGTCAGCGCGCCGCCAGCATCGCTCGCGCCACTCAACCAGACCGACCGAATTCAACCGATCAAGCATGATGGTCGCCTTCTCGATCGACCACCCCAGAAGGTAGGAGCACTCCGCGGCGTCCATCGGTTCCCTCAAGCGTGCGTAGAGGGTGCCGGCGTCGGGACCCAGGCCACGGGTGGTGGCGAAGGCATCGTGTGCGTTGTCGTTCAGCCGGTCCGCGAGCTGGTTGAGGAGCGCGGAGCGCAGGGCGGAGCCGGTGCCAGCGGGGCGCGGGTCCGCTTGTGACAGCAGCTCGCTGATGCGGCTGTGGACGGCGCCGCCCGGGTCGATGGACCAGCGAGCACCGCGGCGCCCGGCGGCGGACTGGGTTCGGGTGATCCAGCCGTCGGCCGCCAGCGCGAGCAGGGACCGCCGGGCGGTCTCGCGGTCGAGGCCGCAGGTCATTGCCAGGCGGCGGATGTCGGCCTCGACCGCGTCGGGACGGACGCCTTGGAGGTGGAACAGGCACAGCGCATCCAGGACGCGCCGCTGCGCGAGGCACGCTCGGGAGCGGCCCCACCGACCGGCAGTGGCGTCCGCTCGGCGCTGCACGGTGCGGACGAGTTCTGTGACGACCTCAGCGCGGGTGTCGAAGCTCTTGTCGGTGCCCTCAATGGCTTGGCCGGGGCCAAGTTGGGTGACTGCGTGGACGGCGCGGGTCCACTGGCGGCGCAGCATCGCCGTTGGGGACGCTGGCCCGCGTGTCGGGCGTGGCATCCGGGTTGCCCCCGCGCGGAGGGTGCGGGCGTGCTCGAGCCCTGGCGCGTCGGCGAGCTCCAAGACGTCCCTGAACCGCCAACGGGCCGCCGCTGCGCCGCAGAGCACCCGCCACAGCACGGTTGACAGGTCGCCGGTCGGGGTCGCCTCCAGCAGCCCTCGGCAGGACGCTGAGAGGGCCCGCTTGGTCCCGGGCAGGAACGGCATTCCGTCCACCACCGCAACGGGACGGGATCGCGTCGGCTGGGTCGCCGGCTCGACTGCGTGGACGTGGTCGGCGACCCGGCTCATCAGCGCGTGGATCTGGCCTGTGGTGACGGTGGGTTCGGTGAGCACCGCCACCGATCCGGCGATCACTTGCGAGTTACCCCCGAGGCGATGCGGTGCGCCCGGGGGGCGCGCGCATCCCGAAGTCGGGTTGGTCAGCGGTGCGACATCGAGGGAGGGCAGCCAGGCCTTCAGCAGGTACGCCAGGGCGCGGACCGCCTCGGCGTCCATTGCGTCGCGCAGTCCGATCCACACGTGCCGGCCGCCCGTGGGTCCGGACGCGCACACCAGGTGCTCGATCCCCAGTTCGGACACCAGTTCGCCGAACTGAGTGGCGTCCGCGGCGGCGGCCTCGGACGAACCTTTGGCGTCCAAATCGACGCACAACAGTCGATAGCGACCGGTCGCGTCGGCGAGGTGCACGGCCCACGGCGTCCGGGGTCGTGCCCCTGCGATGGGATGGACCAGCGGGTAGCTGTTGAGCGGCTGACCATCGCCATCCACCCCTGCGGAGCGCACCACGCGTCGCGGGCTGATCCGACCAGTCAACACCCAAGCGTCGACCTCCCCGCGCGGAGCGTCGCTGCGCGGCGGGGGGATGGCAGGGGTCACCGTCGCGGTCCCGGCGCGGGACGGCCGCCGAGCTGGATCGGGTTCCGCTGTTCGGCCCGGAAGCCGGCCAAGGGCGAGGAACGAACGGTCTCGAACAGGACGGGCTGGTCCGTCGTCTCGACTGCCACGATCCGGGCGCGGTCCCACCGCAGCCCACCGTCGGACTGACGTGTGGTGACAGAGGCTGCGGTGCGGTCCAGAGCAGCAAGGGCCATCGTGGTCATGTCGAGGGCGTGTTTCGCGTCGGCATGGAGTGCACGACCGGCGGGCTCGCCTAGCGGCATCTGGACCCAACCGTGACGGAGAGCGGCCTCAATGGTCGTTGGCCCGCGGTAGGCCGCTTGGGTGACTGCGGATGCAGCGATCCACAGTCGGCCGCGTCCACGCACCAGCGTGTCGAGAGCTTGGAAGTGGGCCAACGCCACGTTTCCTACCCCATGAACGCCGCGGCGCATCGTGCCCAGTAGTAGCCCCATGTCGAACCGGTCAGCCATGCGCTCGGGCGGCAACCAGTCCCGCCCCTGGCGCAGGTTGTCGGTGACCAGCTTCCGGAGCTGACGCGACGCGTGGACATGTTCGGGGTCACGGACTCCCTCCAGTCGGACCGTTTCCGGCCACGCTGCCGGCCGCCGCCAAGCGGCGTGCGCCGCTCCCAGCGCCGAGGTGGCCACGGCTGCCCGGTCTGCGTCCACAAGTCCTAGCCGGCGGGCCGCCGCGCAGACCGTTCCTGCCGTCGCGGTGAGGATCAAGGCGTCACCCGCGGCGACCTGGAGGGCCGCCTGGCTCACCCCCCGGCGCGAGCTCAGGATGTCTACCGTGGCGTGCACCCAGGTCGAGATCGCAGCGTCCAACGACTTCGACGTGACCGCGCCCACGTCCTCGTATCGGCCGCTCCGTCGTTCGGCGGGGATCATCGCGAACCGTTCCGTGCGGGCCTTGACAGCAGCCAGCACCGATCGAGGCGCCTGCAGATGGTCCCGGTCCTGCAGGAGTGGCAGGGACACCGTGGCCACGGCGTGAACGATCGAGACGACGTTGGCCTGTAAGCCCTCCAGAGCAGCCCGGTCCACATCGGTGCGCGCCGGCTTCTCGCCAACCAGCAGGTCCGCGATCAGCCCCAATCGGAGCGCCAGCTCGCCCACCGCCGGATCGGGCTTCAGGGACGCTGCTGCGGAACCGTTGTCGGCCGTGGCCTCGAGCACCCCTCGCCCGACTTCGCCCAACACCAACCGGACGGACCCCATGTCGTCCAGCCATGCCGGTTCCAGTGGCACCGCGTCCAGGACGCGGAGAGCTGCGGTCGCCAACCTGGGCCATACCGCCAGAACCTCCAGGCCGCGCTCGCCGTAGCGATTCTCGGCACGCCGGTCCTCGAGTTCCGCACACAGGTCCCAGGCGCGGGTGTGGACGTCGTCCAGCAGCATCCCGACCGTGGTGGTCATCGTGCTGCCCTCGCCCGCACCGCCTGTAACGCGGCCCACAAGGCCAGCGGCACCACCTGCCGCGCTGCGATCAACCCATTGGACGCGGCGTCCAGCGACGCGATCGCGTCCAAGCCGGGATCGACTTGCTGTGGCACGACCCCGAAGTCACCGAACAGGCCCTCCAGGTCAAGGCACTCCGCCGCCAGGAACAACGACTCCCCCGACGGATCCTCCGCCGCCACGAACGCGACCACCGCGCTCCGCACATGACCCAACGCCAAACCCAGCGCCAACAACTCATCCATGCCGTCCCGCCCTTCCAGTAGCTCTCGCTAACCAGAAGTGCCGAGCAGGGGTGTCGACGGACACCGGGCAGAACACGAGTTCTCGGAGGGCGCGGAACAAGCACCTCCAAGTTCCCCACGAGTTCCCCACCGAGGCATGAAAAAACCCCCTGCCCTAGTGGGAGGGGGTTTTTCGTGGTGGGCCTAACTGGACTTGAACCAGTGACCTCTGCCTTATCAGGGCAGCGCTCTAACCGTCTGAGCTATAGGCCCGCTGTGCGGTGCACCGGGGAGACACTCTAGCGCCCGGGGCGGGAAGCTCTCAAATCGAGGGGCAACCGCGAGGCGGGCTCGCGGCAGACTGACCACTCGCGGGCCACTCTTGGCGAACTTCCGCGCGGGGCGGGGCCGAGAGTGAGCGTCGAGTGGTCACTCCCCCAGACATTGTTCAAGCCCGACACCACCGCTTTGTGGTGCCAGGCTTGGGTTGGCGTTTCGCTTCACCTAAGGATCAGGGAGCGGGGGGATCATGACCTCCGAGGTTCGATCAGAGCTGGTGAGCCTGAATCATGTCCTCAGAAACCTCGTTCCACATCTGGGCGATCTCGCTGAACTTCATGATGGGTCTCCTTGCAGTCGTTGTTCGGACGGGTTGACTTGGGTTTCAGATCCGAGGGGATCGATCAGAGCTGGTGAGCCTGGACCATGTCCTCCGAGATCTCGTTCCACATCTCGACGATGTCGTTGAGCT
>CALMPQ010000224.1 GCA_937872005.1 uncultured Propioniciclava sp. | reverse complement strand
GCTGGAGGCCTCCGACGGCCGCCGGGTCGACTACGACTACGACGACGCGGGCCGGCTCGTCAGCGTGTCATCGGGCGGGGCCACCCGGCGCTACGACTGGGACGCCGCCGGGCTCATCGAGCGGGTCACCGACGCCGACGGCGTCGCGGAAGCGGTCAACTCCTACGACGAGCTGCGCCGCGTGGTCACCCAGGTGTCACGCCACGGGCGGACGACGCGCTTCTCGTACCTGCCGGGGCGCGCCACGGTGGTCGCCGACCCCGACGGGTCGCGATCGAACACCTGGTTGCACGACGACAAGGGTCGCCTCGTCGGGGTCATCGACGCCCACGACCAGCGCCAGTCGATGGCCTACGACGGCCACGGCCAGCTCGTGATGGCGACCGGGCGCGACGGCTCGGTCACCCTCGCCGAGTTCGACGACCGCAGCCGCCGCACCACCCAGGTGCTGCCCTCAGGCGCCCGCATCGACACCCGCTACGACGACGCGGACCGCCCGGTCGAGGTGGTGGTCGACCACGACGGCGTCACGGCGACCACCCGCTACTCCTACGCGGGGGCGAGCCGGAACCCCAGCGAGATGGTCGACGCCGAGGGCGGCGTCACCCAGCTGGTGTGGGACCGCAACGTGCTCACCCGCATCACCGACCCGACCGGCGTGACGGTCACCCACACCCACGACGCCCACGGCGACCTCATCGCCACCACCGACGCCGACGGGAACACCGCCCGTCTGGAACGGGACGCGGCGGGCCGGGTCACGGCCGCGATCACCCCCGCGGGGCACCGCACCACCTTCGCCTACGACGGTCGCGGCGCGCTCGCGTCGAAGACGACCCCCGACGGGGCGGTCTGGTCCTTCGAGCACACCCCGGGCGGCCGGCTCGCCGCCACCATCGACCCCCACGGCGCCCGCACGACCATCGAGCTCGACGAGGCCGGCGAGGCCGCCCGCACCACCGACCCCCTGGGCCGCACGGTCACGCGGGGCTTCGACGACCTCGGCAACCTCGCCCGGGTCGAGCTCCCCGACGGGTCGACGTGGGCCTACGCCCACGACCACCTCTCCCGCCTGGCGGCCGTCACCGACCCCGACGGCGGGCAGTGGCGCCACGAGTACGACGTGAATGGCTCCACCACCCTGGTCACCGACCCGACCGGGCGCAGCATCGCCACCACCCGGCAGCCCGACGGTGCCGTCAGCACCACGGCCGGCGACACCACCTCGGTGGTGCGCACCGACACGCTGGGCCGCATCGTCTCGGTGCAGGCCCCCGACGGCAGCAACACCCTCACCCGCCACGACCGGTGCGGACGCCCCGTCGAGTACGTGGACGCCTCCGGCCACGTCACCTCCCTCGAGCGGGATGCCGCGGGGCGGGTGATGAGCCTGCGGCGTCCGGATGGGTCATCGACCCGCTACACGTGGGACCACTGTGGCCGGCTCGCGGCGGTCACCGACCCGGCCGGATCAACCACCACCTTCACCTACACCGCCGACCGGCAGGTGGCGACGCAGACGGGTCCGACCGGTGAGGTCACCCGGCACGAGTACGACACCTCCGGACGCCTGGTGCGCAGCGAGGTGCCCGGCCGCGGCACCGCGACGTGGAGCTACGACCTGACCGGACGAGTCGTTCGCGCCCGCGACTCGGTGTGGGGCCTCAGGCGGTTCCGCTACGACGCCGCCGGCCAGCTCGTCGAGGCCGTCAACGCGCTGGGCGGGGCGACGCGGTACGCCTACGACGCGCTGGGGCGCATGGTCGAGATCACCGATCCGCTCGGCCACGTGACCCGGCGTACGTACAACGCGTTCACCCAGGTGGTGAGCGAGACGGATCCGCTCGGGCGCACGACCACGGCCGGGTACGACGCCGCCGGACGGTTGGCCTGGCAGCAGCAGCCGACCGGCGAGCGGCTGGTGTGGGGTCACGACGACGCTGGTCAGATCGACGGGATCAGCGTCGACGGCGAGCGGGTGGCCGCGTTCGTCCGCGATGTCGCGCGGCGCACGGTGACCGTCACCGATCTCACCTCCGGGCACCCCGTCGAGCACCTGCTGCGCTGGGACGCCGGCGACCGGCTCGTCGAGCGCTCGCGGGGCGGGGCGACGACGACGTGGGAGTACGACGCGCTCGGCCGCTGCACGCGCATCACCGCACCGAACGGGGTGACGACCCGCCACGGCTGGAGTGCCGCCGGGTCACTCGTGTCGGTCGCCACCGACGGCGTGGGCGAGGTGCGCCTCGAGAGGGACGCCGCCGGTCGCCTGCTCAGCGCCCACGCGGACGGGCGGACACAGGCGTGGGTGCACCGCGACGGCCGGGTCGTCGAGCACACGCTGAGCGGGCCCGAGGGCTCCTCGACCACCACGATCGAGCGCGACGACGACGGCCGGGTGGCGGCGGTCGTGCGCGACGGCGTCCGGGTGGAGTACCGGCACGACGCAGCCCACCAGTTGGTGGGCGCTTCGGGCGGCGGCCTCGACCTGGCGTGGACCTACGACGAGGCGGGGCGTCTGAGCGCCGAGTCGCGCGACGGCACCCTCACCCGCTGGGAGCACGATGCCGCCGGTCAGTTGGTGGCCGAACATGCCCCGGCCGGCACCACGACGTTCACCCACGACGCGCAGGGACGCCGCACGAGCCAGTCCGGCCCGGCCGAGCGCGTGGAGTTCTCGTGGGGACGCCTCGGGTGGCTCACCGCGATCAGCGGACGGGACGGCATCACGTCGGTGCACGTCGACGCCCTCGGCGAGTTGGCGCGTGTGAACGATGCCGACGTGTTCTGGAACACGGCCGCCGGCGTCGGCGTCCCCTTGCAGGCGGGCGATCGGAATGTGGCCGTCGCACCGGGATTCAGCGGCACACCCGAGGGCTGGAAGGCGACCGGCTGGCGCACCGAACGCTCGGTGACCAACGACCCCTGGGGCACGGACGCCGCGGGCGCGAGTCTGGCGGTGGGGGCGTCCGGCGAGGTGCTCGTCGCGGGGCTGGAATGGCTCGGCGCGCGGGCGTACGACCCCGGCACGCGGGGGTTCCTGTCGGTGGATCCGCTCGACCCGATCACCGGGGCCGGCTGGGCGCACAACCCCTACAGCTACGCCGGGAACGACCCCCTGCACGCGCTCGACCCGACCGGGTTGCGCCCCGTCACGGACGCCGAACTCCAGGCCTACCGGGACGCGAACCAGGGCGCTCTGGCCGTCGCGGGCGACTGGGTCTCGAACAACTGGGAGTACCTCGCCGGCGGGGCCATGGTGATCGCCGGTGGGGTCCTGATCGCGACGGGCGTCGGTGGTCCCGCAGGCATGATGCTGGTCTCCGCCGGCGCGGACACGATCATCCAGAAGGCCACCACCGGCAGCGTCGACTGGGGGCAGGTCGCCCTGTCGGGTGCTCTGGGCGGCTTCACCGGCGCTGGCATTGCGGCGCGGGCCGGGATGACGGGGTTCCGGGCCACGATGGTCGCCAGTGTCTCGTCGGGAGGAATTGGCGGCGGTATCAGCAGCGGGTACACGTATCTGAGGAGTCCCGGGCCGCACACGATGGAGGGCCTCTTCGGAGCAACCGCCATGGGGGCCGGGTCGGGTGCTCTTCTGGGAGCCGGCGGCGCGGTGGCAGGCAGGGCGGTCAGCACCCGCCTCAACAATCTTCTGACCACTCGACCGGACGCCGGGACGCTTGCACTGGGCCGGAGCATGGAGTATCGGGTCACCCCCTACGCCAACTCACATGGCTCCGGCTACTACAACGCGCTGCCCGACCCTCTGTTCAAGCGAATGGAGAGCGTTCTGGGCCGAGACCTCAACGAGCGCGTCAACGTGTGGATCAACGGCAAGTGGGTCAACTACCAGATGATGCAGGGCCACCGACTCGTTGACATCGGCACGCCCAGCCCCGCGCTGCGGCCCTCTCATGTGCCTGAGATGGGCCCGAGCCCCTACTACAACCGGGAGCTCGCCACCGTTGACGGGTACTGGAACTACACAACAGACTGGCAACCCTCGTGGGATCTTCGCCCATGACCCAGGGGAGGCAACCCATGGCTCAAGCTGCCTGGCCACACCTTCGGGTGCGGCGACTGGCCGACCGACGCACCCTGTTGAAGAAAGTCCCGGTGTATGAGGTCGAGATGGACAAGCCCGGAACGCTGGCGTCTGTGCAGAGCACCGATGACCCGGTTGCCACCCTGACTGCGATCGGACTCGCTCGGATCGACGCCACCGGCCTGATGCGGGAAGCGACGATCGGCTGGGACGGCACCGAAGGCGCTTGGGTCGGGCTCCCCGAGGGACGCCGCGCCAGCCCTCATGACATGCCCCTGATCCGGGTGCGGCGTCTCGCGGACGAGGGTCGCCGGGAACGCTACGAGGTCCAGGTCGACAACCAGCCCGTCGAGCAACACGACAGCGACTCGCTGTGGCAACGGGTCCGAGCCGGGACGCATCCCGCCGACGACTCGCCACCGGTCCACGCGTGGAACGAGCTGTACGCACGGGGGGACCACACCACCTGGGTCGACTACACCACCGGCGGGCTCGTGACCGACTCCGACGACAGTCCGGCGGGAAGGCTCGCGGTCCTCCTCGATGGCACCGCCGACCTGCTGGCTCGCCACGGAGACCAGGCGGCCGCGCCCTTGGCCCACGTGGCCGGCGTGTGTCGCAGTGCGACGACCGAAGGCGAGGCCTCGGACGCCGCCCGTCAGGTGCTCGTGCTGTTCCGGCAGGGCGCCGGTGGGATCAACGACCGAGCCGTGGGTGACCCTGACAGCGACGATCAGCGCCTGCTCGACGCGCTGCGTCCAGCCATCCTGGGCGAGGCGCAGCGACTCGTGAAATGACCCTGACGCGAGAGTAGGCCCGAACATGTTCGTGGAGGATGGATCGGTCCTGCAGCGCCGACGCTGGCCCTGGCAGAAGGACACGTTGGCGTTCGGTTGGCTGGACGGTGCGCACCCCTTCCGCTCCGGTACCTGCCCGGCCGAGGTGGTGGACGCCCTCGAGGAGGCGGCGCGCCACCCGGTCGACCAGACCCGCGGCCACCATGTCTGTGTGCTGTGTCCACCGCGAGAAGTCGGCCCAACTCCGCACGAGACGGCGAAGGGCGATGTTCTCCAACTGGGGTCAGCCAGCATCGAAGTGATGGTGGACGGCACCCGGTGGGTCGCACCCACCCTGGTGCTGCACTACGTGGCGGTCCACCACTACCAGCCACCCGAGGCCGTGCTCCACGCCCTTCGGGAGTGAGC
>CALMPQ010000223.1 GCA_937872005.1 uncultured Propioniciclava sp. | reverse complement strand
TCGGCTTCCACGTTGACGGACGCCGTGGTCGCGTTCAGCGGGAGCCACGGCGTCCCGGTGGTGAAGCCGCCCTCGGCGGTCCAAGGCATGGGCGTCCGGGCGTTGTCGCGGCCCATGCGGCCCAGGCCCTCGAGCACGGCTGCGGCGGGCACACCCCCCTCGGTCGCCTGCTTGAACAACCCGAGGGCTTCGATGTCGCGGTACTGGTCGATCGAGGTGAACCCCGCGTTGGTCAGGCCGATCTCCTGCCCCTGGTAGACGTACGGCGTGCCCTGGTGCAGGTGCAGCACGGTGGCGAGGGCCTTCGCCGAGGCGACCCGGTGCTCGGGCGAGTCGTCACCGAAGCGGCTCACGGAGCGCGGCTGGTCGTGGTTCTCGAAGTACAGCGAGTTCCATCCGTCCTCCGCCAAGCCGGACTGCCAGCGGGCGAGGTTCTGCTTCAGGTCGGGCAGGTGCAGCGGGATCGGATCGAGCTTGCCCCCCGCGTGGTCGAGGGACACGTGCTCGAAGGTGAAGACCATCCCGAGCCGATCGTGGGCGCGCGAGGTGTACGCGCGGGCGTGGTCGAGGCCGCAGGCCACCATCTCCCCCACCGTGAACAACTGCTTCTCGGTGATGCCGACCTCGCGGTTCATCTCCTCGAGGAACTCGATCATCCGCGGCCCGTTGGCCACCCGCCCGATCTCGAAGCTGTAGGGCTCGCCCGGGTTCTGCGCCCCGTCGACGAGCGGGTGGGTCTTGCTGATGAGGTTGATCACGTCCATCCGGAACCCGTCGACGCCGCGGTCGACCCACCACCGCATCATCGCGTACACCGCCTGCCGCACCTCGGGGTTCTCCCAGTTGAGGTCGGGCTGCTTCTTGCTGAACAGGTGCAGGTAGTACTCCCCGGACGCGGGGTCGAGTTCCCAAGCCGACCCACCGAAGAACGAGCCCCAGTTGAGCGGTTCCGGACGCCAGATGTACCAGTCGCGCTTCGGTGAGGCCGGGTCGCGGGACTCGACGAACCACGGGTGCTCGTCGGAGGTGTGGTTGACCACGAGGTCCATGACGAGCTTCATGCCGCGGTCGTGCAGCGCCGCGATGAGCTCGTCGACGTCGTCGATCGTGCCGAACATCGGGTCGATCCCCTGGTAGTCGGCGATGTCGTAGCCGTTGTCGTCCTGGGGCGACACGAAGATCGGCGAGAGCCACACCACGTCGGCGCCCAACCCCGCGATGTGGTCGAGGTGGTCGATGATGCCGCGCAGGTCGCCGAAACCGTCGCCGTCGCTGTCGGCGAACGACCGCGGGTACACCTGGTAGACGACGGACGAGGACCACCACGGGGGCACAACGGACTCCATCCCCCCATTTTGCCCGACGTGAAACAATCACGGGGACGCATCCCCCCCTGCAGGAGGTTCCACCACGTTCCGCGTGACTGGGGTCCAGTACCACTCACCCCGCAACGACCTCCCCGGCTCGCTGAAGCTGGGGCGCAGCATCGTGCGCGAGGCGGCCGCCGCGGGCGCCGACCTGGTCCTGTTCCCCGAGATGTGGTCGACCGGGTACGCCCTGCCGATCGACCTGACCCAGGCAACCCGCCTCGACGGCCCGTGGGTCGACGGCTTCCGGGACGCGGCGGCCGACCTCGGCGTCGGCGTGGCCATCACCCTCCTCGCCGACAACCCCACCGGCCCCACGAACACGACCCTGGTCATCGGACGCCGCGGCGAGGACATCCTGCGCCACGACAAGGTGCACACGCTCCGCTTCGACGCCGAGGCGGCCCTCACGGCGGGGACCCGGTTCGAGACGGCCGAGTTCGACGGCGTCCAGCTCGGGGTGATGACCTGCTTCGACCGTGAGTTCCCCGAGAGCGCCCGCGAGCTGATGCTGGCCGGGGCCGAGGTCGTCCTGGTGCCGAACGCCACCGCCTGGAACTCCGTTCGCGCCCACCAGCTCGAGGCGCGCGCGTTCGAGAACATGATCGCGATCGCGTCGGTCAACTACCCCGGCGACGGCTGGGGCCAGTCCTCGGCGTACTCACCCATCGTGTTCGACCCGCGTGGACGCCCCCTCGACCCGCTGGTCGGCAAGGCGGACGCGCACCCCCAGCTGGTGCCGTTCCGGTTCGACATGGCCGCGATCCGGGACTGGCGGGCCCGGGAGGTGTGGGGGGCGAGCCACCGGCGTCCGGAGGCGTACCGCCGACACGCTCACTGACCCGTGTCGAGCCCCGCCCGGTGCAGGAACCGCTCGGGGACGAGCGCCCAGCGGTGCGCATCCCACGGCTCGGCCCAGCCGGCCAGGTCGAGCAGGGCGTCGATCAGGTGGCCGGTGAACCCCCAGATGAAGAGGTCGTCGACGACGAAGGCGGGGCCCTCGTAGCCCATCGGCAGCCGCCAGGTAACCCGGTTGGCCGGGTCGATCAGGTCGCCCACGCGCAGGGAGTGGACCGCCCCGACCTCGATCGTGTCGACGATCTCGAGCGGGTGCGGCTCGCGCCACCACGCGACGACGGGTGTGACGTCGTACCCGGTCACGGCGACGTGGGCCGGGGGCAGCACCCCCAGCAGTTCGACCGTCGCGGCGTCGATGCCCACCTCCTCGCGCGCCTCGCGCAGGGCCGCCTCCTCGCTCGACGCGTCGGCCTCATCGACCCCGCCGCCCGGGAAAGCGCACTGGCCGGCGTGCTTGCGCAGCGTGGCCGACTTCTCGATGAGGACCAGCTCCAGGTCCGCCGGGGTCGCGCCCTGCTCGCCGGAGAACAGGATGAGCACTGCGGCCTTCCGGCCGCGTCGCGCCGGACGCCCGCGCACCACCCGCGCACCACCCCCGGGCTCTGTGAGGCGGACGGCGAGGTCGGCCAGCACCCCGGGCACGCGGGTCACAGGTCGACCCCGAGGTGGGTGCGCGCTTCGGCGACGAGCTGGTCGGCTGAGGTGATGCCGCCGACGATGCGGTGGGCGATGCGCCCGTCGGCGTCGACGAACAGCGTGATCGGGATGCCCTGAAAGCCCAGTGGGCCGGACACCTTCTTCAACGGGTCCGTGAGGTGCGGGTAGGCCCAGCCGGCCTCGGTCGCGAAGTCCAGCGCGAGCCCGGGCTCGGGGTCGGCGTAGTCGATGCCAAGCACCTGGACCCTGTCCCCGGCGCGGGCGGCGAACTCCTTCAAGTGCGGGGCCTCGACGCGGCACGGGGCGCACCACTGCGCCCACACGTTGATGACCATCGGGGTGCCGCGGAGGGCGGCGAGGTTGACCTGACGTCCCGAGCCCAGGCAGCCGAGCAGCAGGTCGGGCAGACCGCCCTGGGTGGCGGATGCCTCGGCGGCCGTCTCGGGGCAGTCGGGGATGCCGGCGGCCTCGCGCTGGGCGACGAGTTCGGGGGCAACGCGGACGGGTGGCGCGGGGTCGCTGCTCGGCGCGGCGCAGCCGGCCAGCAGCAGCACGGCGAGGGACGCACCGGCCACCCACCCCCTCATGCCCGCGGCCCCCGGACCAGCTTCTCGGCGACCTCGGGATCGGTCGGGCCTTCGCCGTAGGCCGGGCACAGGCCGGCGAGCGGGCACGCCCCGCAGGCGGGGCGCCGGGCGTGGCAGCGGCGACGGCCATGCCAGATGACCCGGTGGCAGAGCATCACCCAGTCGGCGGGCTCGAACAGCTCGCCGACCGCGCGCTCGACGGCGTCGGGGTTCTTCGACGCAACCCAGCCGAAGCGGTTCGACAGGCGGATGAAGTGGGTGTCGGGCGTGATCCCCGGCACACCGAAGGCGTTGCCGAGCACGACGTTGGCGGTCTTGCGACCCACCCCGGGCAGGGTGACGAGGTCGGCGAGCGTCCCCGGCACCTCGCCCCCGAACCGCTCGACGAGGGCGGACCCCAGCCCGATGAGGTGCCCCGTCTTGGCGCGGAAGAACCCGGTCGGTCGGATCAACTCCTCCATCTCGGCCGGGTCGGCGCCGGCGTAGGCCGCGGCGTCCGGGTAGCGCGCGAAGAGGGTCGGAGTGACCGCGTTCACCCGCCGGTCGGTCGACTGGGCCGACAGGACGGTCGCGACGAGCAGCTCCAGCGGCGTGGTGAAGTCCAGCTCGCACCGCGCCTCGGGGTAGAGCTCGGCGAGGGCCGCGTCGATCGCCTGGGGCTGCAGCATGGCGTCAGGCAGATTCGACCGTCAGCTCGACCTCGACGGGGGCGTCGAGCGGGAGCACCGACACCCCGACCGCGCTGCGCACGTGCTGGCCGGCCTCGCCGAACACCTCGACGAACAGCTGGCTCGCACCGTTGGCGACCTGCGGCTGACCGGTGAAGTCGGGGGCGCTCGCCACGAACACGGTGGCCTTCACGATGCGGGCGATCCTGTCGAGGCCCCCGGCCACGGACGCCGCAGCGGCCAGCGCGTTGAGGCCGGCGGTGCGCGCGGCGTCGGTCGCCTGCTCGGGGGTCACCTCGGCGCCAACCTTGCCGGTTGCCACCAGGTTGCCAGCAACCGAGGGCAGCTGGCCCGACGTCATCACCAGGGAGCCGGACGCCGTGGCCGGCACGTAGGCGGCCACCGGGGCGGCGACGGGCGGGAGTTCGAGGCCGAGGGCGGCGAGCCGCTCGGACGGGGTGGTCACGTGGCCTCGGGCAGCGGCCGCTTGAAGTAGGCCACCACGTTCTGCGGGTTGGGGCCGGGCACGATGGAGACGAGCTCCCAGCCGTCGGCGCCCCAGTTGTCGAGGATCTGCTTGGTCGCGTGCACCAGGACGGGTGCGGTGGCGTACTCCCACTTGGTCATGGCCACACCCTAGTTGACGCAGGGGTCAGGAGCCCTTGACGTCCTTCTTGCCGCAGAGGACGGACTGCCACGAGGAGATGTCGGTGCGCTGGCGCAGGAGCTGGCGGCGCTCACGCTCGGTCATGCCACCCCACACGCCCCACTCGATGCGGTTGTCGAGGGCCTCCGCAAGGCACTGGGAGCGCACTGCGCACCCCATGCACACGGCCCGCGCCCGCTTCTGGTCGGCGCCTTCGGGGAACAGCTTGTCCTGCATGCCGCGGCACTTCGCATGGAGCGTCCAGTCGTCTGTTTCGAGGAGCGTCATTGCCCAGCCTCTCTGCAAAGCTACCCGCGTTGGTGGCCCTCACCGGCGTAACGGTATGGTAAACGCCCCTGTGCAAGTTGCACAATGGTGTTGCCAACTACGTGGCGCGGGAGACCCTCCCCCCACGGGGTGCGGCGATCAGGCTTCTCAGGTCCATCACGTACTCTGTTGCCCATGCGTGCGCCAACCGTGGGTCGCAAACTGTACTCGACCGTGATGTTCGTCCTCGTGAGTGTGCTCGGGGGCGTCCTCGTGGCGGGCCTCGCCGTGCCCACCGCCGGCGTGGGCGCCGAACTCGCCAAGGTCGGGGCGACCGCCCTCCAGTCCCTGCCCCGCGAGATCGAGACGCCGCCGCCCGCCGAGGGCTCGACGGTCCTCATGGCCGACGGGTCCGTGCTCACCAACTTCTTCGACGAGAACCGCGCCTACGTGCCGCTGGCGGAGATCTCCGACACGATGAAGCAGGCGCAGATGGCCGTCGAGGACCAGCGCTTCTACCTGCACGGGGCACTCGACATGCGCGGCACGCTGCGCGCACTCGTCCGCACCTCGAGCGGCAACACCCAGGGCGGGTCGACGCTGACCCAGCAGTACGTGAAGCTCGCGCTCATCGACAAGGCACTCGCCGACGACGACAAGGAAGCCCTCGCCGCGGCCTACGACCGCACGTTCTCCCGCAAGCTGCTCGAATTGCGCTACGCGATCGCACTGGAGGACAAGCTCAGCAAGGACGAGATCCTCGAGCGCTACCTGAACCTCTCCTACTACGGCTCGGGCGCCTACGGCGTCGAGGCTGCCGCCAAGCGCTACTTCGGCATCACCGCCAAGGAGCTCAACCTCGAGCAGTCCGCGATGCTGGCCGGCCTGGTGCGCAACCCCGCCACCTCCGACCCCATCGCCTACGAGAAGATCGCGATCGAGCGTCGCAACAACGTCCTCGACGTCATGCTGGGCCAGGCAGGGACGAAGGACGTCTGGCACTTCATCCCGCCCGTGACCAAGGCCCAGGTCGACGAGGCCAAGGCGACCGGCTTCGACCGGTCCCGGGTCACCGAGACGCCCCACGGCTGCAAGGCGGCCGAGTTCCAGAACCTGTGCGTGGTCGTCGAGAACATCCTGTTGACCATGCCGAGCCTGGGGCCCGACAAGACCACCCGTGCGCGGTCGATCAAGCGCGGCGGCCTCACGATCCAGACCGAGATCGACCCCCGCACGCAGCGCGCGGCACAGGAAGCGGTGTCGAACTACATCTACCCGACCGACCCGGTCATCGGCCTCATGGTGATGATCCAGCCGGGCACGGGCCTGATCAAGGGTCTGGCCCAGAGCCGGCCCAACATCGGCACGGCTCCGGGTGAGACCTACCTCAATTACGGCATGGAGAAGGAGATCGGGGGTTCGGCCGGGTTCTTCGGCGGGTCGACCTACAAGATGTTCGTCCTGGCCGCAGCCATCAACAAGGGATTCCCCACCAGCCGCACCTATGACGCCCCCAAGGTCAGGAACTGGCACGGCGAGACGTTCCGCAGCTGCGACGGCCCCTTCAACCTGAAGGGCAAGAACAACAAGTGGGAGGTCAACAACGCCGGCGGCGGCGGCGAGTTCGACCTGTACTCCGGCACCAAGTCGTCGGTCAACAACTTCTTCGTGGCGCTGGAGCAGGATGTCGGCATCTGCGACTCGGTGAAGATGGCCGAGACGCTCGGCCTGAAGATCCAGGGCAAGACCGTCGAGCGCACCTCGTACGAGCCGTCGTTCACCCTCGGCACCGCGGAATCCTCCCCCATCTCGCTGGCCAACGCCTACGCGACGGTGGCCGCCCGCGGCCTGCGCTGCGACCCGATCCTGCTGAAGTCGGTCGTGAACAAGGCCGGCAAGGAGTTCGAGGTCCCGCAGGCCAACTGCCAGCAGGTGATCCCGCAGGAGATCGCCGACCGCATCAACGACGTCATGAAGGGCCCGTTCGAGGGAGGCACCGCCTCGCGGTCGCGCATCTCGGGCTACGACCTGGCCGGCAAGACCGGCACCGACGGCCGCAACACCAAGGCGATCTGGCTGGTCGGCTACACCCCGAACCTGGCCGGCGCCGCGATGATCGGCATCGACCGCGAGCACGAGCGCTTCAAGGGGATCAAGGACGAGGACCGCCGCCTCCAGGGCGTCCGGATCCGCGACAACAAGTACACGCTGAGCGGCAGCTCGGGCCTCGAGGCCGGCCAGGGCATCTGGCTGCCTGCGATGCGGGCCGCGCTGGAGGGCATGCCGCGCGACAAGTTCGTGCCGCCGACGAAGTACACCCCGCCGACGGTCGACGTGCCGAGCTGCTCCCGCATGGGCCTGAACGAGTGCCGCGCGGTGCTGCAGGAGGCCGGCTTCGGAACCTCGATCAGCCAGCAGGAGAACGCCGAGCCCGCCGGCACCTTCCTCGGCATCTCGCCGCGGGACCGCGCGCCGCAGTTCAGCACCATCCGCCTGCTGGTCTCGTCCGGCCCGGCCCCCAAGCCGGAACCCAAGCCCGCA
>CALMPQ010000222.1 GCA_937872005.1 uncultured Propioniciclava sp. | reverse complement strand
CGCGGTGACTTCAATCTGGGGATGGCGCACGGGGCGGCGGGCATCCTGGCGTTCCTGGCGGCGTCCGTCCTGGCAGGCGCCGGCGGCGCCGAGGTCGAGGAGGCGCTCGCCCGCACCAGGACGCACCTGCTCGGTGCGGCCGTGCGGGACGAGGCCGGCCCCTACTGGCCCGCACGGCTGTCGTTCGACGCGTGGGTGGACGGTGCCGAAGTCCCGCTGGACGAGACCCGCTCCGCCTGGTGCTACGGCACTCCCGGGGTGGCCGCCGCCATCCTCCAGTCCACCTTCGCCGTCCCGGACCCAGAGGCCGCTGGCACGGCGATCGAGGGGCTCCGCGCGATGGCCGAGCGGCCGCAGTCCACGTGGGGCGTGGACGGCGCCACCGTGTGCCATGGGCTCGCGGGCGTCCTCGCCGTCGTCACGACTGCCAAGGCGTGCGGGGCGGACGTGGACGTGCTCGAGGAGATCGCACTGGAGGGGATCCTCAAGGCTGTGGACGGAGACCTGCCCTTCGGCGTCCGGCACCAGGTGAGGATCGGGCTCCCGGATGAGGCGGGCGTCGTGCCCTACGCAGGACTCGATGCCGTGGGCACGCTCGAAGGAGCTGCCGGAGTCGGTTGCGTCCTGTGGGACTGGCTTCGCGGTGCTCCGGCCGAGCGCTCGTGGGCGCGGACGGTGGCGCTGCAGTGAGCGCCATCGGCGCGCGCTGCGAGAGGTGGCTCCTCGCGTCCCTGGACTTCTTCCACCCCGACCGGGCGATCCGGCTGGACCCCGTGGCCCAAGCCTTCCCCCCCGCTCGGCTCGTGGAGCTTCTGCTGGTGCTGCGGTTGTCCCCTGCTCCCCATCACCGGCTGCAGCGACGCGCCTCGGCCATGGCGGCCCACGCGTGGCGGGCGCTGGACGTCGCGAGCAACGACATCGCCGACCACCTGCTCCCCCATGTGGTGCTGTTCGCTGCGCTCTTGCCGGACGATGTTCTGCAGCCCGCCGAGGTCGACTGGATCCGCCGGTGGACCGCGAGCGTCCGGGTTCCGGACCAACACCTGCAACTCGCCCACGCCCTGCAGAGCCTCGGCCTGCCGAACACGGCCGGCGAACCGATGAAACTGACCGGAGCCTCGTCGCTGGCCTGCCTGGCGAACCCCGCCACCTTGTCACGGAAGCAGGCCTACCGCCTCACGCACGACCTCCTGTACGCCGACCTCCTCGGGACACTCGGGTCCCTGCCGGACGCCGCCCTGGAGCGACTGGTCACGTCCTTGGACGTCTTGGCACTCGCGGCCCGACGCGCACGCGACTTCGACCTGGGGTCGGAGTTGCTCTGGTGCCTGGACCGGCTGAGCCAGCCCCATGCGCACCTGCACGGTGCGCTGTGGGCCCTCGTGGAGCGCTCCCAGCAACCGGACGGGGCCGTGCCCGGCCCCCACCACCGCGAGGGCTCCTCCGCCGAGGAACGGTGGGTAACCGACGCCCACACCACGCTCGTCGCGCTGTTGCGCTCCCAGACCGCGGGCGTCCTCCCAGCCGACCCCGGCCACGCGGATCCCGCCGAGGTTGCGGACACCCGGGTGTGTCGTGTGCGGGCCGTGGCGAACGGTGCCGGTTGGCCGTTGGGCCAGGGGGTCGCGGCATGAAACTCATCGTCGGTCAGATCAAGCAGCAGGCCGTCCTACTGGCGATCGCCCTGCTCGTCCAGCTCGGAGCCCTCGGCGTCAGCCTCTACCAGCCGGTCGTCGTCCAGGAGTTGTTCGCCTCGGTCCTCGCGGGGGCCCTGCCCGCCGGAGCGCTCGCCCAGCTCGGCAGCCTGCTCGGGGTCTCCACGGCGCTGAGCGCCGTCGGCGCCTACCTGTCCGGTCGCGCGGGCGAGGACTGCGTCGCGGATCTGCGCCGTGGTGTCGCGCGCCGGCTGGTCCACCTGCGCCTGGACGTCACCGAGCGCGGTGGCGTCGGCGACCTGGTCGCCCGGGCGACCGCCGACGTGCCCGTGGCCCGGGTGGGTGTCGTGGGTGCGCCCCTCAACGCGATCCTCGGGCTGGCGGGTCTCGTTGGCGCGGTGGCGATGATGGCGTTCACGAGCGTGCTCCTCACCACAGTGGTGGGACTCGCGCTGGCCTTCGTGGGCCTCGCGATCGCGCTGCTCTCCCGACGGGTGCGAACCGCGATGGTTGTCGTGCAGGCCGGGGCGGGGCAACTGGCCTCGCGCCTGGATCGGACGGTGTCCGGGGCCCGGGTGATGAAGGCGAACACCGCGGAGGACAGCGAGGTGCAGGCCCTCGACGGGATCGTGCGCACTCTACGGTCGGGAGGCTTGGCTGTCGTCCGGGCCCAAGCGGCGCTCTCCGCTGTTGGCTCGGCGGGCTTCGCGGCCCCGTTCCTGGTGGTGCTGGTCACCGGGGTGGTCCTGATGGATGCCGGTCAGTTGACGCCGCCGCAGCTGGTCGGCGTCCTGATGTACGTCTTCCTGCTGTTCGGCCCAGTCCAGCAGCTGACTGGGGCGGCGGCGTCCTTCGGTCAGGCCTTGCCGGCCGCCGAGCGCATCCTTGAGCTCGCCGAACTGGAGGGCGAGCCCGGTGCCGGCTCGCAGTGCTCCCCGGATGGCACGGCGGGCGACACGCTGGTGTTCGGCGACGTCACGTTCTCCTACCCCGGGGCGTCCGTCCCGACGTTGGTCGGGCTGACGTGCGAGTTCGGGCCGCGCGGCGTGCACGCGATCGTCGGGCCCAGCGGTGCGGGCAAGTCCACGCTGCTCGGCCTGGCGACCCGCTTCCGGGATGCGACGACCGGGCACATCCGCCTAGGGGACCAGGACGTGCGCGGCCTCACGCCGGCCGACGTCCGCAAGAAGGTCGGCCTGGTTGATCAGGAGAGCCTCGTGCTGGAGGGAGGCGTGGCTGAGTGCCTGCGCTACGGCTCCCCTGGGGCCACCGAGGGAGATCTCTGGGCCGCCCTCGACCACGTGCACCTCGGTGCGACGGTCCGGGCGCGCCCGGGCCAACTCGACGCGCCGGTCGGCCTGCGGGGACTGGGGCTCTCGGGGGGCGAGCGGCAGAGACTGGCGATCGCCCGGGCACTCCTGCGGGAACCCAGCATCCTCGTCCTCGACGAGGCGGGCAGCGGTCTGGATGCCGAGGGTGAACGTCTGCTCAACCTGATCCTGCAGGAGCAAGGACGCCTTCGCACGGTGATCGTGGTCGCCCACCGGCTCTCCACGGCGGTCGCCGCGGATCGTGTCTACCTCCTCGCGGGGGGACGCCTCCAGGCGGCGGGCCACCACGACGACATGATGCGGATCAGTTCGCAGTACGCCGCCATGGTGTCCACGCAGCGGGCCGGCCTGTTCGCCGCGTAGACGGAAGCGTCGGGCGCGGATACCAGTGCCCGACGCTTCCGCCCGTACCGGCTCGATGGTTCAGTTCAGTCGCACAGGTCCCAGCGATTGCCCGGCGTCCCGCTGGTGTACATCGTCACCACATCCTTGGCCGAGGTGCGCCAGACGATGTAGGCGTAGACGCCGCTGGGAGTCCGCCACCGCTTGGCGCTGTTGCCGGTCGAGGCGCTGATCGGTGTTCCGTAGGCGATGATGTTGTTCATGCATTCGTTGACATTCACGTCGTCTGCGCCCGATTCTCGAATGGGGTGCGACATGTCGATGTGAATCACGCCCTTGGTGGTGTCGCCACACTTCAGGGAAATGCCGCCGTACGAATTGACGACTGCGTAGGGGCCCGAGTAGCCGTTGAGGCAGGCGCTGGCGGATGTGGTGGCCGCGACGGCCATGGGCGGCGTGGCTGCCGTGAGTGCCGTCAGCGCCACGGTGACCGCGGCGAGTCCGGCCAGCGAACGTGTCGGGCTGAAGACGGGTTGCATGATGTTTCTCCTCGGTTCGGTGGTGGGAACGCGGCTGTCGTCCCGTTCCGAGCATCTCGGAAGCCGACTGTCGCAACAACGGATTCATCCCCAGTTGGCAGTGTGGTTCGCGAAATCGTCAGACTCGGCCTTGAAATGGCAGTCCCTGGAGGGTGCCGATCCGCCCTCGGGGGCGATCCGAGGTGACGGTCAGGGCTACCATTGTGCAATGGAAATCACGAGCTTCGACATTGCTTTTCGTGGCGGCCAAGGCATCCTCACCCTCACCACTGACACGGGTAGCTGGTCGTTGACGAACCACTGGCTGAACGACCGCTTCCCCGCGCTGGTGGCCGCGGTGGAGCAGGTGCTCGCCGGCGTCGAATCGGTGGCGTGCCGCTGGCCCGGGCCCGTCAACGACGGCCACATCATCGATCTTGTCGCCGATGCCGAGGGCGGTGTCAGCCTCGCCGTCCACGCGTTCGCCCACGAGGAGGGGACGTCGGCCGCCGAGATCTGGAGCGCCGCGCGCGGCGCGCTGGTCCTGGAGTGCCACCAGTCGCTGGCCAGTTTCGTCATCCTCTTCGCGGACGCCGTGCGGCGGGTGCGAGCCGCGTCGGTCGACGGGAGTGGGCTGATCGTCGACTATCCCCGGCCCTTCCCGGCGGCTGCCTTCGAGCGCATCGAGACTCAGGCCATGCGGCTCGGCTACCAGCCGATGTCGATGCTGGACATGGGCTGGCGCCCCGAGTGACCTG
>CALMPQ010000221.1 GCA_937872005.1 uncultured Propioniciclava sp. | reverse complement strand
GCCGAGCGGGCCATCTGGCGCACCATCGTGTTCTCGGTGAGCTTCTCGAAGAACGACTTCTCATGCCGCGGCGTGCGGGCGCGCGGGGCGTCCCGCTCGGCGGCGCGAGCGGCACGCTCGGCCTCACGGGCCGCGGCGGCCTCGGCCTTGGCCTGCTCGGCAGCAGCAGCCTCGGCGGCGGCCGCTTGGGCACCGGCCTGGAACTTCGCGTTGAGCACCTCGTAGGCCGACTCGCGGTCGATGTCCTGCCCGTACTTGCGCTGCATGCTGGACGCCGCCACCCCGGCCGCCATCGCGCCCGGGTCGAGCGGGTCCATGGACGCCTGGGGTGCGCGCATCCGCGTCCACGCCACGGGGGTCGGCGCGCCCGACGGGTTCAGCACCGTCACCACCGCCTCGCCGATGCCCAGCTGCTGCAGCCGCTCGGCGAGGTCGTAGTCGGTCTTCGGGTAGGTCGCGACGGTCGCCTTCAACGCCTTGGCATCGTTCGGCGTGTGCGCGCGCAGCTGGTGCTGGACGCGCGAGCCCAACTGGGCCAGGACGCTCTCGGGGACGTCCTTGGGCGTCTGGGTCACGAAGAACACACCGACGCCCTTGGACCGGATCAACCGCACGGTCTGCTCGATCGCCTGCAGGAACGCCTTGGACGCCCCGTTGAACAACAGGTGCGCCTCGTCGAAGAAGAACACCAGCTTGGGCTTGTCGAGGTCGCCGGCCTCGGGGAGGTCCTGGTAGAGGTCGGCCAGCAGCCACATCAGGAACGTCGAGAACAGCGCCGGCCGGTCGGCGAGGTTCGGCAGCTCCAGCAGCGAGATCACGCCCTGTCCGTCACCCGTCACGTGCAGCAGGTCGGCGGTGTCGAACTCGGGCTCGCCGAAGAACTGGTCGCCACCCTGGGCGCCCAGCGCCGTCACCTGCCGCTGGATCACCCCGACGGTCGCCTTCGACAGGCCGCCGATGTCGGCCAGGTCGGCCTTGCCCTCGTCGCTGACGAGGTACTTCAGCAGCTCGGTGAGGTCCTTCAGGTCGAGCAGCAGCAGGTTGTTCACGTCGGCGTAGTGGAACACCAGCGTCAGCGAGCTCTCCTGCGTGGCGTTCAGCCCCAGCACCTTGCTCAGCAGGATCGGCCCGAACGAGTGCACGGTCGCCCGCAGCGGGACGCCGGTGCCCTCCCCACCCAGCGCGTAGAACTCGACCGGGCAGCCGGCCGGCGTGAATTCCTGGCCGATCTTCTCCGTCCGCTCCAGCAGCTTCGGGTTCATCGTCCCGGGGATGGCGATGCCGGACAGGTCACCCTTGATGTCGGCCGCGAAGACCGGGACGCCGGCCTTGCTGATCTGCTCGGCCATCAGCTGCAGGGTCTTGGTCTTGCCGGTGCCGGTGGCGCCGGCCACGAGGCCGTGCCGGTTCAACATCGACAGCGAGATCCGGATCTTCGCATCGGGCACCGGGGTGCCCTCGTCGACCAGTACGCCCAGCTCGATGGACGGCTTGTCGAAGGTGTACCCGGCGCGGATCGTCTCGATGGCGTCGCTCATGGCCGACAGGCTAGCGCCTACACTGGCGGGGTGATCTTCAAGCGCGTGGGCGAGGAGCGGCCCTACCCCGAGCACGGGTACACCCAGCGCCAGTGGGCCCAGATCGCACCCCAGCAGGTGCGGCTGGACCAGTTGGTGACCACCCGCCGCTGGCTCGACCTCGAGGCGCTGCTGGAGGAGGACTCGACGTTCTACGGCGACCTGTTCGCCCACGTCGTCTCCTGGCGCGGCGACCTCTACCTGGAGGACGGTCTGCACCGCACCCTGCGCGCCGCCCTGCAGCAGCGCCAGTCGGTGCACGCTCGCGTGCTCGAGCTGAAGTAGTCTGACCGAACACACCGACCAGGGGACGACACGCATGGACGCACGACAGGTGATCCGGGCTCTCAAGACGCCCGTCACGCTGGTGATCCTCGTTGCCCTCGTCTACTTCGCCGCCCGGTGGGGGTGGGACAACGCGCGCAAGCCGATCCCCCCGCGCCCACCGGACCCGTGCGTGGTGAAGGAGATCGGCCCGACCCTCATGCCCGAGGACGTGTACGTGCGGGTGTTCAACGGGTCGAAGACGAACGGTCTGGCGCGACGCCTCGGGCAGGTCCTCTCCGCCGACGGCTTCAAGGTCTACAGCCGCGTGAACGCGGAGCGCGACGACTACGCGACCTCCGAGGTGGTGGGCCACTCCGAGGATGCGCCGGAGGTCGTCCTCGTGCGCCAGGCCTTCCAGGAGATCCCCTTCCGCGCGGACGGCCGGGCCGACCGCTTCGTCGACGTCGTCATCGGTGAGGCCCAGCCGGTGCTGGTGGAGGCGCCCGCATTCGGCGTCGCCCTCCCCGACGGCAAGGCGTGCCTGCCCGAACCCGCGGTCGCAGCGCCCTCGGAGTGAGCCCACGGCGTCCGGCGCCGTGATGTGATGGACCCATGAGCACCGCGTCCCTGCATGCCGCCCAACGTGCCGACCACCTGGCCTCGATGACCGACCCCCGCGGGGTCGACGTCCTCGTCATCGGCGGGGGTGTGACCGGCGCGGGCATCGCGCTGGACGCCGCCACCCGCGGCCTGTCCACCGCCATCGTCGAAGCCCAGGACTGGGCGTCCGGCACGTCGTCGCGCAGCTCACGCTTGGTGCATGGCGGGCTGCGCTACCTCTACAACCTCGATTTCAAGCTCGTCGCCGAGGCCCTGCACGAACGCGGGCTGCTGTTGACGAAGCTGGCCCCCCACCTGGTGAAGGCGCAGCCGTTGCTGTGGCCGTTCCGGCAGCCGGTGATCGAGCGTGGCTACTCGACCCTCGGCGTCGGCCTGTACGACGCGATGGCCCTGGTGGGGTCGAAGTTCAACGCGGCGGTGCCGATCCAGCGGCACCTGTCGAAGAAGGCCGCCATGGCCAACTCCCCCTCGCTCGACCCCGCCTCGCTGGTGGGGGCGATGGTCTACCACGACGCCCGCGTCGATGACGCCCGCCTGGTCATCACGCTGGTCCGCACCGCGGTGGCCAACGGTGCGCTCGCGGCGTCCCGCGTGTCGGTGGTGCGGTTGACGACGGACGCCGCGGGTCGCGTCACCGGCGCCGTGGTCCGCGACAACGAGTCGGGGCTGGAGTCGGAGATCCGGGCGAAGCACGTGATCGGTGCCACCGGTGTGTGGACCGAGCAGACGCAGGACCTGGCCGGGGCGTCCGGGGGGCTGAGGGTGCTGGCGTCCAAGGGCATCCACATCTTGGTGCCGCGCGAGCGGATCCGGTCGAGGACCGGCATGTTCCTGCGCACGGAGAAGTCGGTGCTGTTCATCATCCCGTGGCCGCGTTACTGGCTGATCGGCACCACCGACACCGCGTGGCACGAGCAGTTGCGCCACCCGGTGCCCACCAGCCGGGACATCGACTATCTGCTCGACCAGGCAAACCGGGTGCTGGCCGACAAGCTGACGCGCGAGGACGTGATCGGGACGTACGCGGGTCTGCGTCCGCTGCTGCAGCCGGGCACACTCGGCGACGGGTCGCGGTCGACGAAGGTGTCGCGCGAGCACACGGTCACCGAGGCCGCGCCGGGCCTGACGATGATCGCCGGCGGCAAGCTCACCACCTACCGGGTCATGGCCAAGGATGCGGTGGACTTCGCCCTGGGTCGCGACGAGGCCAGGAAGCGCCCGAGCATCACCCACGAGGTGCCGCTGCTGGGAGCGGACGGCTACGCGGCCTCCATGGCCCGCGGCGGGACGTTCGGCCAGCGGTACGGCTGGACCGACGCCAAGTTCGCCGAGCTGCTCGAGCGCTACGGCTCGGGGATCAACGACTTCTGCGCCGCGCTGGCCGCCGACGCGTCGCTCAACCGGCCATTGGAGGGCGCCCCCGCCTACCTGCGTGGCGAGGTGGCGTGGGGCGTGATCCACGAGGGTGCCATGCACCTGGAGGACATGCTGGTGAACCGCGTCCGGGTGAATGCCGAGCGCCCCGACCGCGGGTTGGCGGTCGTCGACGAGGTGGCCGCGATCATGGGCGAACTGCTGGGCTGGAGCGAGGTGCAGACGGCCGAGGAGAAGGCCAGCTACCGGGCGCGCGTGGCGGCCGAACTGGCCGCGCAGGATGCAGCCGACGATTCAGCGGCGTCCCGGGCACGACTGGAGTCGGACGAACTGCGCCCGATGTGAGGTTCCCTTCGGCGCGCGGGTTGGACATGATGGAGGCGTCCAATCAGTGTCGATGGGAAGCATCGAGATGGACCACGTCGCCGACATCAGCAAGTACACCGACAACGTCGATGAGGCCGCGGTTGCGGGCATGGCGAAGACCTACCGGCTGGTGCTCAGCAAGTCCGACACCGCCGTGGGCGCCAAGCTCAAGGGCGTGAACCGCAAGTCGCGCCTGACCGCCTACTACCTGCTCGCCGAGCACTTCAACAAGCTGGACACCTTCAAGTAGCCCTTTCGCGCGCAACGCGAGAGCCCGGATCCGTCTCGGATCCGGGCTCTTCGTCTGGCGGTGGCGGTGGGATTTGAACCCACGGATGGGAGACCCATCACGCGCTTTCGAGGCGCGCTCCTTCGGCCGCTCGGACACGCCACCGTCT
>CALMPQ010000220.1 GCA_937872005.1 uncultured Propioniciclava sp. | reverse complement strand
TTTTCCGCCATGCCTTCGTAGCGGGCATCGAAATCGCGGAACACCCACCAGTTGATTGTCGCATAAGCCAGCGCCGCCAGCACCGCGAGCAGCGCCGCGATGATAATCGCCCGACGCAGCGACCGGCCCATCGCGCGGCGCTTGGCGTCGTCGCCGACGAGGTCGGCCACATGCTCGCGCAGGCCGAGCAGGTCGCCCGGCTCGTACAGCCAGCCGGTGCGCGATGAGTCGATCAGGTCGATCGGCCCACCCGACGCCGGCGCGACGACCGGCAGCCCCGAGGCCATGGCCTCCTGGATCGTCTGGCCGAAGGTCTCCAACTCACCCGGCGTCACGAACACGTCGAAGGACGCCACCGCCGCGGCCAGTTCCTCACCCCGCAGCTGGCCGGTGAAGATCGCGTTCGGCAACCGCTCGGCCAACGCCTCGCGCTCCGGGCCATCACCCACGATGACCACCTGCGTGTCGGGAAGCCCCGCGAGCGCGTGGAGATCGACCACCTGCTTCTCGGGGGCCAACCGCCCGAGGAACCCGACCACCTTCTCGCCGTGGGGCGCCCAGACCGCGCGGAGGGCGTCCGAGCGCTTGGAGGGGTGGAAGAGCACACCATCGACGCCGCGGCCCCACAGGCGCAGGTCGCCGATGCCGAGGCCCTCGAGTTGCGCGATGCTGGCCGAACTGGGGGCGAGGTTGAGCGTGGCGGCCTGGTGGGTCCACTTCACGCGCTGCCACAGGTACGCCTCGAGCGCCGGGATGCCGTAGCGCGAGGCGTAGCCGGGCACGTCGGTCTGGTAGACCGCGACGCTGGGGATGCCGAGGTGCTTCGCGGCGAGCGCGCCGCGATAGCCGACGTTGATGGGGGAGGCGAGGTGCACGACGTCGGGCTTGAAGTCGGCCAGCGTCCACTCCAGGGAGATTTGCGGGGTGGTGCAGATCCGCACCTGCTGGTAGCCGGGGAACGCGAGCGAGGCCATGTGCATGACCGGGACGCCGCGGTACTCGTTCGGCGCGCCGGGTGCCTCGGGGGCCAGCAGCAGGACCTCGTGCCCGGTGTCGACGAGGTGGTCCAGCACCCGGAGCACCGAGTTGACCACGCCATTGACCTCGGGCAGGAACGATTCGGTGATGATCGCGACCCGCATGCCTCCATAACACCCCGGCAAGGTGCACGATTCCCGTCGGTTGCATGACGTGTCGGTGAACACAGGCTGTCGGCGGCCGGAACGCGGGCTGTCGGCGCTGGAGTATCATGGGTCGGTCCCGGGATGACCCGCCTCCCGTTTCTCCCATCGAAGGTTGCCATGACTCTCGACGCTGCCCGCGAACTCGCCGCGGCCACCCTGCCGGACGGCCGTGAGCTGACCGTGCGCCTGGCCACGCTCGCGGACGCCGACGTGGCCCTCGCCCTCATGCACGCCGCGTTCACCGCGCGGCCCGTCGTCGGCGCCCAGCCCGAGGCGCTCACCGACGACCTCGCTTCGGTGCGTGCGCGCATGGAGCACGGCACCGGCTACCTGGCTTTCGTCGACGCTGTGCCCGCGGGGCTGGTCATGACCGCCCGCCAGCACGGCGCGATGCGCCTGGGCCGGGTGGGCGTCCTGCCGGAGTTCCGTGAGCAGGGGGTGGCGTCGTTCGTGGTCGAGGTGGTGCTGGAGCACCTCGCGACGACCGGCGCGACGGATGTGCACCTGCTGGCCCGCAAGGAGTTCCCGAAGATCCAGGCGTGGTGGGGCCGGCACGGCTTCGCCCCGTCGGGCGACGAGGGCAACTGCATCGTCATGTCACGGTCGCTCCCGGTCGCCGTCGAGGTGCCGGACGCCGACGCCATGCGGTCGCTGGGCACCCGGCTGGCGGGGGTGCTGCGGGCGGGGGACCTCGTCATCGCGACCGGTGACCTGGGGGCGGGCAAGACGACCCTGACGCAGGGCATCGGCGCCGGCCTCGGCGTGGCCGGGCCCGTCATCTCGCCGACGTTCGTGCTGTCACGGGTGCACCCCTCGCTCGGGTCGGGGCCCGCGCTCGTGCACGTGGACGCCTACCGCCTCGGCTCGTTCGCCGAACTGGAGGACATCGACCTGGAGGCGTCGCTGGATCGTTCGGTGACGCTGGTGGAGTGGGGCGCCGGCGTGGCCGAGGGGCTGGCCGACGACCGGCTCGACATCGACATCCGTCGGGGGATCGACCCCGACGACGACACCCGCTGGGTCTTCCTGACCGGTGTGGGGGAGCGCTGGACCCGCGACGAACTCGCCGCGGTGGCGTCCGGCGCGACCGGTGAGGAGGAGGCATGAGCACCACTCTGGCCGTCGACACCTCGACGGTGGTCGCCGCGGCGATCGCGGTCGACGGACGCATCGTCGCCTCGGAGACCGTCGACGACACCCGCGCGCACGCCGAGGCCCTGATGCCGCTGGTGCAGCGGGTCGCTGCTGCGGCGGGGGTTGCTCTGGCCGACGTGGACCGCATCGTCACCGGCGTCGGTCCGGGTCCGTTCACCGGCCTGCGCGTCGGTGTCGTGACCGCGATGACGCTGGGTGAGGTGCTCGGCGTCCCGGTCGTGGGGGCCTGTTCGCTGGACGCCGTGGCCGCGCAATGGGCGGCCTCGGGTGCGCCCGAGGAGTTCCTCGTCGTCTCGGACGCCCGCCGCAAGGAGGTCTACTGGGCGCGCTACGACGGCGCCGGTCGTCGGGTGGCCGGGCCCGCGGTGTCGGCGCCCGACGCGTTGCCCGCGTTGCCCCTGGCCGGGCCGGGTGCGCACCTGGTGGGCCCTTCGACAGGCTCAGGGACCGTCGGG
>CALMPQ010000219.1 GCA_937872005.1 uncultured Propioniciclava sp. | reverse complement strand
CCCCGCCGTGCGGGCCCAGCTCGGGCAGCGGCGTCACCTCGAACGCCAGCCGCGCGCGGGGCATCGCGAGCGCCGCCAGTTCGGCCTCCACCAACCCCGCCAACGCGGACGCCGCAGCCGTGCGGGCGGCGGTGATCCGGCCCGCGAGGTCGACCAGCTCGCCCCGGACCCCGTCCAGCAGCCCCTGCAGTTCGGTGATGCGGTCGTCGGAGCCGGTCAACCGGCCCACGTCGCCGGCGGCGCGCTCGCCCCAGGCCAGCACGTCGTCGATCGTGTCGCCGTACTTGCGGGTCAGCCCCTGCAGGTCGGCCAACCGCCCGGCGATCCACTCCAGGCGCGCAGGATCGGCGTCCAGCCCGGCCGCATAGGAGGCGAGGTCACCGGCGGCGTCCGAGAGCAGGAAGGCGGCCTCGTCGACGCGCCGCGCCAGGTCGGCGGCCGCCGGGTCGTCACCGGCGATGGACGCCAACGCCTTGCGCGCGGCGCCCACCAACCCGAGGGCGGTCGGGTCGTCGGAGTACGCCTCGTCGTCGCCGGCCAGCGCCACGATCGCCGACTTCGCGCCGAGGCGCAGGTCGTCGACGGCCTGCAGGCGGCGCTGCTCGGCGACGAGCGCGGCATCCTCACCGGGCTGCGGGTCGACCTTCTCGATCTCGCCGAGCCCGAACTCCAGCAGGGCCAGTTCGCGCGCCCGGGCCTGGGCCTGGGAGGTCAACTCGGCCAGTTCGCCCGACCACGCGCGCTGCTGGGCCCACCGCGTCCGGTACTCGGCCAGCAGCCCGACGAGCGCGGCACCGCCGAACGCGTCGAGCACCTCGCGCTGCCGCTCGGCCGAGCCGAGCCGGATCTGCTCGCTCTGCCCATGGATCGTGATGCGCTCCCCCACGGCCTCGACCAGCCCGGGCAGGGTGACCTGGGCTCCACCCACCAGCGCCCGCGACCGCGACGACGTCAGCACTCGGGAGAGCAGCACCTCACCGTCCTCGACCGTGCCGCCGACCTGGTCGACCGCCCTCGCAAGATCGGTGTCGGCGACCAGTCGACCCTCGACCAGAGCTCGCGACGCCCCGTGCCGGATCAGCCGCGACTCGGCCTTGCCGCCCGACAGCAGACCCAACCCCGAGACGACCATCGTCTTGCCCGCACCCGTCTCACCGGTGACGGCGGTGAAGCCGGGGCCCAGCTCGAGCGTCGCGTCGTCGATGACGCCCAGACCGCTGATGCGGAGCTCAGTCAGCATCCCCCACCTCGGCTGCCTTGCGGGCGGCGGCGTCGCGCTCGGCCTGACCGCGCCACCCGTGGATGGGCAGGTCGAACTTCTTCACGAGTCGCTGCACGAACGGTTGTTCCGAGGTGCGGGCCAGCCGCAGCTTGAGCTCGCTGCGGCGCACGGTGATCTCGCTGCCGGGGGCCGCTGTCGTGCTGCGCCGGCCGTCGCACCACAGCACCCCGCCGGTCGAGGGGTTCTCGAGCATGCGGATCACCACGGTCGACCGCGGGCTCAGCACCATCGGGCGGGCGAACAGGGCGTGCGCCAGCAGGGGCACCACCAGCAGGGCGTCCAGGTCGGGCCAGAGCACCGGCCCCTGGGCCGAGAAGGCGTACGCCGTCGACCCGGTCGGGGTCGACACCAGCACGCCGTCGGTGCCCCAGCGGGAGAGGGGGTGCCCGTCGATGTCGACGAGCACCTCGATCATCCGCTCGCGGGCGGCCTTCTCGAGCGAGACCTCGTTGATCGCATAGCTCGACCAGATGACGTCACCACCGGGGTGCTCGCGCAGCTCGACCTCGAGGCACAGCCGCTCCTCGACCCTGTAGTCGCGGTTGACGACGCGGTCGACCAGGTCGTGGGCCTCGCTGGTCTCGAGCTCGGCGAGGAAGCCGACGTGACCCAGGTTCACACCCAGCACCGGATAGCCCAGCGGCACGGCCCACTCGGCCGCGCGCAGGATCGTGCCGTCCCCGCCGAACACCACGACCAGCTCGACCTCGGCCGTGGGCCTGTCGTCGAACGGGCGCACGTTCCCGCCGGGCAGCCGTTCCACGATCGCGTCGTAGGCGTTGTCACGCACCCAGCACACGAAGCCGTGGTCGGTCAGGCGGGTGACGAAGTCGCAGGCCGCCGCGACAGCTTCGTCCCGCTGGTGGTGGATGCCCAACGCGATGTGTCGTTCCGTCACGCCCGTCAGCCTAACGGGCCGGGCCGACAAGGGGTTGGGCAATGAGCTTGCAGAACACCTCGCGGTTGCCCGACTCCCCGGGGAGCGGGCTCTCGCCACGCCATGCCTCGTGCCAGCCGTGCCCGGACGCCGCGGTCACCACCAGGTCGGCCGCCTCCGGGATGCGGCTCGGGTCGGCGACCACACCGCGCGAGTCCAGCGCGGCCCTGCCCAGCTCGAATTGGGGCTTGACCATGAGCAGGGCAACCGCTCCGTCGCGGGCGACCGACCGCAGCGGCCCCACCAGCAGTGTGAGGGAGATGAACGAGACGTCGGCCACGACGAGGTCGACGGGTTCGGCGACGTGGGCGGGGGTCAGGTCGCGCACGTTGAGTCCCTCGTGGCTCGTCACCCGCGGGTCGGACGCCACCGCTTCGGCCAGCTGCCCGTGCCCCACATCGACGGCCGTGACGTGGGTGGCCCCGCGCGCCAGCAGCACCTGGGTGAACCCGCCCGTGGACGCCCCCGCATCGAGCCCGCGCAGCCCCGCCACCTCGGTGGCCGAGGCGTCCAGCGCACCGATGAGCTTGTGCGCGGCCCGGGAGACCCACGGGTCGGCCTCGGCGAGGATCGTGTCGGTCGCCTCGACGGGCGCCGAGGGCTTGCGCGCGGGGCGTCCGTTGACGGTGACCCTGCCGGCGGCGACCAGGTCGGACGCCTGCCCCCGCGAACGGGCCAGTCCGCGGGCGACGAGGGCGGCGTCCAGTCGCATCGGGGTCACGTCAGCGGCGTGGCAGCGGCGGCTGCTGGGTCGGGTTGAGCGCCTGCTGCACGACGTCGAGCACGCCGGCGATCTCGTCGTGGTGCGTGTGCACGTCGTCACCCAGCGCCAGCTCGGCCAGCGCGGCGTCGATGGCCGGGTGGCCGGTGACGGGCAGTGCGGCGTCCGGGGTGGATGTGGACGCGGCGGCCTCGGGTTCGGTGCTCACCCGGCCATCCTAGGAGGGATCGTCGTCGCCCAGCCCGCGCGCCATGAGCGCGTCGCCGGTCGTGCGCGCGTAGGCGACGGCCTGGATCACCACCGGCGTCACGGACGCCAGTGGGTTGCGGTCGATGCCGCGGGCGCGGGCGGCGTCCCGGACCTCACCGAAGGAAGCGATCACATACGGGATCGAGCGGACCAGCACCGCCACGGCCAGCCCGAAGCGCTCGGGGTTGGCGCCGAACCGCCGCAGCGGCCCGACGGCCGCGACGAGGGCGTCGATGAGCACGGGCATCGGCGTGGAGATGAGCACGATGCGGCTGGCGTACAGGGCGGTCAGCGTGGTGCCGACGACCTTCACCGCCATGAGGGGGTCGCCGAAGAACACGTGGTAGCCGGCCACGACGGCGAACAGCACGATGAGGCCGAGCGGCAGGCCCCACGCCAGGCGCAGGGGCGCGCGGGTGGTGGCGACCAGCGCGAGGGTGACGACCAGCGCCCCGACGACCACGGGCGGCGGCCCGAACACCGCCGGGATCGTCAGGGCCAGGAACACCAGGTACTTCCAGCCGACGCCCATCCGGTGCCAGGTGGTCGTCCCGGGGACGTGGATGCCGAGCAGCGCGCGGGCGGCGTTCATGCCATCAACGCCTCGTAGTGCCGGATCGTCTCGGCCGGCGTGCCGTCGGCGACGATCCGGCCGCCCTCGACGACCAGCACCCGGTCGGCGTCGAGCGCCAGGTCGAGGTCGTGGGTGGCGATGACCAGCTGTTGGGGCAGCTCGGCGAACACGCGGCGCAGGGCCAGCCGGTTGCGCAGGTCGAGCAGGGTGGTGGGCTCATCGGCCACGAGGATGGCCGGCTCGATCGCCAGCACCGCCGTCAGCGCGGCGAGCTGCCGCTCACCTCCCGAGAGGTCGTAGATCGACTGCTCGGCCACGTGCTCCAGCCCCCGGGCGGCGAGGAGCGCTCGCGCGGCGTCCCGGCGTTGGGTGCGGTCGCGGATGGTGCGGCGCAGGCTCAGCTCGACGTCCTCGAGCGGGGTCGGCATGACGAGTTGGCTGAGCGGGTCGGTGAACACGAAGCCCACCTTGCGCCGCACCCCTTTGCCGTCGGACGCCGGGTCGAGCCCGTCGACCAGCACCCGCCCGGTGGAGGCCACGACGAGCCCGTTGAGCAGGCGCAACAACGTCGACTTGCCCGAGCCGTTCGCGCCGATGAAGGCGACGCGACGCTCGGGCAGGTCGAGGGTGATGTCGTCGAGCAGGGTGCGGGTCGTCCAGCCCTGCCCGGGTGCACCGGGCACCGGGACGCGGACCGAGACGCCCTGCAGGTGGATCATCGAGCCGGCGCGGGCTCCTGCGCCTGGCCGCGCTCGACGGTCGGGTGCACCAGCAGGCCGGGGAACGCACGGTGGACGGCCACGGCCACGACGGAGGCGGCGATGTTCTTGATCACGTCGCCGGGCCAGTAGATGAGGTCGGCCATGAGGGCCTTGTCGACCGGCAGTCCCGCGTTGATCGCCATGCCGGCGATGCCCATCGGGTGCACGAAGACGAACGAGCCCGCGAGGCCAGCCAGGAAGAGCAGGCCCCACTTCACACCCGTGCCGCGGTTGGCGCGGGCCACGACCTTCTGCGCCAGCCAGCCGATGAGGAGCGCCGCCAGCGGGAACGCGAGCAGGTAGCCCGCCGAGGGCTTGGCCAAGGTGCCGAGGCCGGACGCCCCACCGGCGAACACGGGCAGCCCTGCGAAGCCGACCAGCAGGTACAGCGCCGTCGCCGCGAACCCGCGCCACGGGCCGAGGATCATCGCGGTCAGGGCCACGGCCAGCGTCTGCAGGGTGATCGGGACGCCCACCGGGCCCACCGGGATCGCCGGGGCGAGCGTGGCCGCCGAGATGACGCCGGCGAAGACGGCGACCAGGGCGAGGTCGGTGACGGTGGACTGGCGACGCTGAGCCATGTTCATTTCCTCCTGAACGGTGTTCAGAAAGTCTACGGGAGCAGGCCCAGTTGGGCGAACACGCCGTCGCCGGTGGACACGGAACCGTTCCAGAACAACTGGGCCAGGGCCCAGGCTGCGTCCAGTTGGGCCTCGCGGTTCGAGACGTCCCTCTCGAGGACCGCCTCCCCGTCCTGCACGCGGACGGTGACACGGCCGCAGTGCGCGCCCACGGCGTCCACGGTGGCGGTGCGGGCCGGCTCGAAGAGCGACTCGACGTTCCAGCCGATGGCTGTGGGGCGCCCGTCGACGGGGGCCAGGCAGAGGTCGCGGACGCCGTGCGCCCCGGTGAACACGAGGAAGGAGTCCATGCCGACCGCACAGGCGCCCATGATGTCGGTGTCGATGCGGTCGCCGATGAAGAGCGGGCGCCGCGCGCCGGAGCGGCGCAGGGCCTCCTCCATCAGCGGACGGAAGGGCTTGCCCACGACCTCGGGGTCGCGGTCGACCGTGTTGCGGACGGCCTGGATGGCCGCCCCGGCCCCCGGCACGAGACCGTGCTCGGTCGGACGCGTGGAGTCGGTGTTGGTCGCGAACCAGCGCGCCCCACGCTGGACGGCGATCGCCGCCTGGTCCAGGCGCGGCCACGTCATGGCGGGGTCGTAACCCTGGATGACCGCGACGGGCCCGAAGGTTTCCTCGCGTGCGACCGTCATGCCGCGCGCGACGCCCT
>CALMPQ010000218.1 GCA_937872005.1 uncultured Propioniciclava sp. | reverse complement strand
CTGACCGCGCGGGCGGCGGGAATGGCCGGAAGCTGGACGTGGTGACGATGGTCACACTTCGCCCTGCCGCACAGGTGACCTAGACTGGCGGCAAGCAGCGTTGCCGCTTGGGTTCCTCTCCGCAGGTGCCCGCGGTCCCACAAGCACGAAGGAAGCACCCACATGAGCGTTGATCAGCAGCCGGAGGTTCAGGCCGACGGCATCATCCTGACCGAGGTCGCGGCCCGCAAGGTGTCCGATCTGGCCGCCAGCGAGGGCGAAGACGGCCTCTCGCTGCGCATCTCCGTTGCCCCCGGCGGCTGCTCGGGGCTGCGCTACCAGCTCGCCCTCGATGATCGCGAACTCGACGGCGACGTCGAGAAGGAGTGGTACGGCGTCAAGGTCGTCACCGACCGCATGAGCGCCCCCTACCTCGCCGGCGCGACGATCGACTTCGTCGACACCATCCAGCAGCAGGGCTTCACCATCGACAACCCGAACGCGGGCGGCTCGTGCGCCTGCGGTGACAGCTTCCACTGACCGGTATCCGTGGCCGTCAGGTCACGATCGGGACACGTTCGTCCCACCACTCGACATCCCGTCGCTTCGCAAGAGGCGACGGGATGCTTGTTTGGGTTAGTCTGACGCCGAGCATTGACTCCCTCGACCGGGGGCTGCCCGCACGCAGTCACTGATCGACAAGCATCGGAAGGGTGTGACGTGGCTTCGAACCGAACGTCAAGGGCCGCACGACGCATCGCTGGTGCCACCGCCGCCATCGTGGGCGCCGTGGCACTCAGTGGTTGTTCTCAGGCGACGATGGAGCAGTGGGGCAGGTGGGGCCTGCCGGAGGCGGCCAGCGACCGAGCACCCTTCATCGGCGACCTGTGGAACGGCGCGTGGATCGCCTCGATGGTGATCGGCGTGTTCGTGTGGGGCCTCATCGGCTGGGCGGTGTTCCGCTACCGCCGGCGCAGCGACAGCGACGTCCCGCGCCAGGTGAAGTACAACCTGCCGATGGAGATCCTCTACACGCTGGTGCCCTTCCTGATCATCGGTGTGCTGTTCTTCTTCACGGTGCAGGCGCAGAACGGCGTGCTGGCGAAGGAGAGTGACGAGGCGGTCCACAAGATCGACGTCATCGGGCAGAAGTGGTCCTGGACCTTCAACTACATGGAGAAGGACAACCCGGCGGTCGGCGTCGACGCCCACACGGTCGGCACGCTCGAGGAGATCCCGACCTTGGTGATGCCCCTCAACAAGCCGGTGCGCTTCAAGCTGGACTCCGCCGACGTGATCCACTCCTTCTGGATCCCGGACTTCTACTTCAAGCTCGACGTGATCCCCGGGCGCACGAACAGCTTCGACGTCACGGCGACCAAGCAGGGCACCTTCCTCGGCAAGTGCGCCGAACTGTGTGGCACCTACCACGCGGCGATGGTGTTCCACGTCGAGGTGCTCCCCGAGGACGAGTACAACCAGTACGTCAAGGACCTGGCCGCCAGCGGCCAGGAGGGCGCGCTGATCCTGCCGCAGTTCCCGCAGACCGGGCCGAAGACGGAGGGCTGACCCCATGACCACCACCGCACGTGTTGACGCGAGCGCCGTCCGTTCGGCTCGCAAGGAGAACCTCGGCGCGATCTTCTGGTCGTGGATGACGACGACCGACCACAAGGTCATCGCCAAGCTGTACATCTGGACCGCCCTGGCGTTCTTCGCCTTCGGTGGCCTGCTGGCCCTGGCGATCCGCGCCGAGCTGGCCTTCCCGGGTCTGCAGTACCTGCACTACGAGACCTTCAACCAGTTCTTCACCATGCACGGCACGATCATGCTGCTGATGTTCGCGACGCCGATGTTCGCGGCGTTCGCCAACGCGCTCATGCCGCTGCACATCGGTGCCCCCGACGTGTCGTTCCCCCGCCTGAACATGTTCAGCTACTGGCTGTACCTGTTCGGCTCGCTGATGGCCTGCGCGGGCTTCCTCAGCCCCGATGGCGCGGCGTCCTTCGGGTGGTTCGCCTACGTGCCGCTCTCCGACGCGGTGCACAGCCCCGGAGTCGGCGGTGACCTGTGGCTCGCCGGCCTCTACCTGCTGGGCCTCTCCTCGATCCTGGGTGCGGTGAACTTCATCACCACCATCATCACGATGCGCGCCCCGGGCATGACGATGTTCCGCATGTCGATGTTCACCTGGAACATCCTGGTCACGTCGATCCTGATCCTCGTGGTCTTCCCGGTGCTGGCCGCGGGCCTGCTGGTGCTGCTGTCCGACCGCGTGCTGGGCACCCACATCCTGGACGCCGCCACCGGTGGCGCCATGCTGTGGCAGCACCTGTTCTGGTTCTTCGGCCACCCCGAGGTCTACGTGCTGGCGCTGCCGTTCTTCGGCATCATCACCGAGATCATCCCGGTGTTCAGCCGCAAGCCGATCTTCGGCTACGTCGGCCTGGTCGGCGCCACGCTGGCCATCGGTGCCCTGTCGATCTCGGTGTGGGCGCACCACATGTACGTGACCGGCGCGGTGAACCTGCCGTTCTTCTCGTTCATGACCTTCATGATCGCCGTCCCGACGGGTGTGAAGTTCTTCAACTGGATCGGCACGATGTGGAACGGGTCCATCCGGCTCGACTCGCCGATGCTGTGGGCGATCGGCTTCCTGACGACGTTCCTCTTCGGTGGTCTGACCGGCGTCATCCTGGCCTCGCCGCCGCTGGACTTCCAGGTCTCCGACACCTACTTCGTGGTCGCGCACTTCCACTACGTGCTGTTCGGCACCGTGGTGTTCTCGATGTTCGCCGGCTTCTACTTCTGGTGGCCGAAGTGGTACGGCTACATGCTCGACGAGAAGCTCGCCAAGCTGCACTTCTGGCTGGTGTTCGCCGGCTTCCACATGACCTTCCTGGTCCAGCACTGGCTGGGCATCGAGGGCATGCAGCGTCGTATCGCCGACTACCTGCCGGGTGAGGACTTCACGTTCCTGAACCAGTTCTCGACCGTGGGTTCGTTCCTGCTGGGCATCTCGATGCTGCCCTTCCTGTGGAACGTCTACAAGAGCCACAAGACCGCCCCGCGCGTGACCGTGGACGACCCGTGGGGCTGGGGCCGCTCGCTGGAGTGGGCGACTTCCTGCCCGCCGCCGCGCCACAACTTCACCAAGCTCCCGCGCATCCGCAGCGAGGCTCCTGCGTTCGACCTGCACCACCCCGAGATCTCGGGGATCGGCCCGCACCCGGTGAACCCGCTGCAGGAGGCCATCGTCGGTGAGGAGTCCGAGGACAACAAGGAGAACGCCCGATGAAGACCGAAGCGAAGCTCTTCCTGTTCCTGGTCATCTTCTTCCTGATCGTGGCGCCGGTGTACGCGTTCATGACGTGGCGGATCGACGGCCACCTGGAGCCGATCGGCACCACGGTCCTGATCCTGACGCTGCTGTTCTCGTCGATGATCTGGGGCCTGCTGGTGCTGACCGGCCGTTCGACCGGCCCCCGCCCCGAGGACCGTGCCGAGGCCGAGATCGTCGAGGGAGCCGGCGCCCTGGGCTTCTTCCCGCCGACCTCGATCGTCCCCTTCTGGTCGACCCTGGTCATCGTGGTCATCTTCATGGGCCCGATCTTCGGCTGGTGGCTGACCCTGCTCGGCATCGGCCTGGGCATCTGGGCGGTCTGTGGCTGGGCCTACGAGTACTACGTGGGCGACTACAAGCACTGAGTTGCCCTTCGAC
>CALMPQ010000217.1 GCA_937872005.1 uncultured Propioniciclava sp. | reverse complement strand
TAGGCGCCCAGCGCGAGCCCGGCCATCAGGGCCACGTCACCCGGGGTGACCAGGAACGGGATGCCGATCGGCAGGTGGGCCGTCATCAGCCGCCAGACCTCGCCCATGATGGCCACCGACGTCGGGACGGCGATGGCGACGCTCGCCGCAACCAGCCACAGGTAGTTGTCGAGGTAGAGCCTGCCCACCTCACGATCGCTGTAGCCCAGCGCCTTCAGCAGCGAGATCGAGTACCACTGACGGGCCACCACCAGGCGGACGAGCACGTAGAGCACCACCACCATGATCAACATGGACGACCACGAGACGAGCGCCACGATCCGTGACAGGAGGGCGTTGAACTTCTCCACGCCACCGAGCATCTCCTCGCGCGTGCTGTGGCTGACCAGCCGGTCGGGGTCGATGTCCAGGGGCTGGTCGGAGAACACGGCGTTGTAGTAGGGCACGACGCCGTCGCCGTCGTCGTCAGCGCCCGGGCGGGCGCCGGCGCCGGCCATCGACCGGGCCGCGAGCAGGACCGCCGGATCCACCAACGCCCGCGCGTGTTCCGGGGTCGTGAACCCGAACGCCGAGGTGGTGTAGTCGGAGACGCCCACGACGTCGAAGGCCCACGAGAGTTCCCCATCGTGGAGGGTGAGGGTGTCGCCTGCTCCCAGCCGGTACTTGTGGGCCGCGGCCCGCGAGATCACCAGCTCCTGCGGCCCCAGGGCGGCCACGTCCACCGCGAAGTAGGGATTGTCGGCGGGCACGCCGAGCACGGTCAGCGACTCCCCCGGCAGCCCGTCCGCCCCGACCACCCGCAGGGGGACGGCCACGGCCTCGTGCCCTCCGGGCGGAACGGCAGCCAGGTCGGGGAACCGCAGGGTGTAGAAGTCGTGGAAGAGGAGTTCGTCCTCGGCGCGGGTCAGGTAGGTGTCCATCGAGCTTCGCATCCCGAGCCCGAAGACCAGCAGGAGGATGCACAGGAACGTGCCCGCGGCGATGAGGAGGTAGCTGCCGGGGGTGCGGAGCGCCTGCCGCAACCGGAACATGCTCACGAAGGGCAGCCGGTCCAGGCGCACCGGCAGGCCCGGCCCGCCGGCCGGCTGGGGACGCAACAGCTCCTGCGTGGGGCGGCCCAGCGCGGACCGGATGACGAGGGCGTTGACCGCCGTCACCAGGGTCACGGGTGTCACGATGCTCAGCAGCGCGACCAGCGGGGTGGGTTCGACCGGGGCCGCGGGGAACGAGTAGTAGTCGGTGACCAGTCCGAGGAAGGGGGCCAGCGCCCGGCCCAGCAGGAGCCCCAGCAGCGAGCCGGCGAGCGTGACGGCCAGCGGCAGGACCAGGTAGTGGGCCAGCAGGGCGCGCTCGCTGGTGCCGTGGGCCGACTGGGTGCCGATGACCACGGAGTCCCGGACGATCCGGTCCCGGGAGAACTCGGCGAGGACGTAGGCGACGAGCAGCAGGACGAGCACGGTCGTGACCAGGGTGACGGCCATCGTGGTGCGGGCGTCCGAGATGGCCCCGTTGATGCGCGGGTTGTCGTCGGCCGGCAGGAACAGCGACACCGCCGGGTAGCTGACGGGCAGACCGGCAGCGCGGGCGGCGTCCGTGGCCACGGCGACGTAGGGGTTGGACGCCCTCGCCGGATCCAGGGTCGCCTCGCCCAGGAGGCGGCGCACCTGCTCGTGGGTGGCGCCTTCGAGGGCGTAGCCGTACACCCACGAGACGGCACGCGGGTGGGCGGCCGCCACCTCCTCGAAGGCGTCCGGAGCCACCACCACCAGCGCGAACAGCTCGGGGTCGCCGGACTGGCCCACGTGGGGGGTGACCGAGGCGTAGTCGGGAAGGCTGCCGATCCCGGTGATCCGCAGGGTGCGGCCGTCCACCGCCAGGGTGTCACCCACGCCCAGGCCGTGCACCCGGGCGTGCAGTTTCTCGACCATGCCCTCGTCGTCGGCCGAGGGCAGGACGCCGGCGTCCAGCGTGGGACGGCTCAACGCCTGGTCCGCGCGGAGCACGCGCACGGTCGTGTCGGTGCCCGCGGTCCGCCCCGGGACGTCGACGAACGGCGTCGGGACGATGCGCGCCCCCAGCGCCTCCACGTCGGCGACCTGCTGCTCCGTCAGCGGGATCTGGGTGACGACCATGCCGTCGGCGAGCTGTCCCTCGCGCGCGCCGCGTTCCAGCGCGCCCAGCGTGGCGGACGCCGAGGTCAGGAGCCCCACCACCACGCCCAGCCCGACGGTCAGGAGCACGGCTATCGCGGTCCAGCGCGCCCACGTGGCGCGGAAGCCGCGCCACTGGCGGCGGAGACCGAGGGCCACGGCGTCCCTGTTCACCAGTCGAGGTCCCGGGCCGCGAGCGGATGGGGGTTGAGCCGGTCGCGGACGATGCGCCCGTCGCGCAGTTCGATGACCTGGTCGGCGAGGGCCGTGATGGCCTCGTTGTGCGTGACCATGACGAGGGTGGCGCCGTACCGCCGGTGGACGTCGTCCAGGACCTCGAGCATCTGCTGGGAGGTGTGCCGGTCCAGCGCCCCGGTGGGCTCGTCGGCGAGCAGGAGGTCGGAGCCCTTGACCAGGGCCCGGGCGATCGCGCACCGCTGCTGCTGGCCGCCCGAGAGCTGCGCGGGGAACTTGTGCCGGTGCTGGGTCAGGCCCAGGTGCTCGAGCAGCTCGTCGATGTCCAGGGGGCGACGGACGAGCTGCGCGGTCACCTGGATGTTCTCGGTCACTGTCAGGTCCGGGACGAGGTTGTAGAACTGGAACACGAACCCGACGTGCGCGCGGCGGTAGCGCGTCAACTCCCTGGGTGACCTCCCCGTCACCTGCTCCCCCGCGACGTGGATCGTCCCGGCGTCAGGAGCGTCGAGGCCGCCGATGGCGTTGAGCAGGGTGGACTTCCCGGACCCGGAGGCGCCGACGATGACGCAGCGCGCTCCCCGGGCGACCGAGAACGTCACGTCGTGGAGCACCTCGACGCGCGACTCACCGGCTCCGAAGTGCCGGGACAACCCCTCGACGCGCACGTGCGGCGTTGGCGTCTGGGTCACCCCACCAGTCTTGCACCCGACGAAAGAGGACGTCATCAGCCACCTGCTCGCCGAGGGCTACCGGGAGCCGGCCATCCTCATCGAGTGCGTCACCTACGGGGCCGCCGGCATGGCGACGACCCGCGAGTTCATCTCCATGACCGTCCTGCACCTGCTCGCGGACGCCGACCGCCGCGCCCGGTACCTGGCCGGCGAGGAGGTGGAGGAGCGGTTCGACATCCTCCACGAGATCCTCCGGCTCGAGCCCATCATCGGGCACCTCTACCGGCGGGCGGCGCGGGACCTCGACCTCACGGTCGACGGGGAGACCGTGGCCATCCGCAGGGGCCAGTTGATCGATCTGTACGTGCGTCAGGCGAACAGCGACGCGTCCACGGTGGGCGAGTGCCCGCTGGACATGCGCCCCGGGCGTCCGCTGCCGCGCGGGATCGGCCCTGAGGTGATGAGTTTCGGCGACGGTCACCACAAGTGCCCGGGCAACTCGCTGGCGATCCAGGAGACCGACATCCTGCTCACCCGGCTGCTCCGCCACGAACTGGTGGTCGCGAAGGCCCCGGTGATGCACTGAGAGGACCTCACCGCCGGCTACGCCCTGCGCGAACTTCGTGCTCACGACCCCCAAGCCGCCTCTGCCGGTCCTTGCGGTCAGCGACGAGAGACGAGGACCAGGGTGACGCCGGCCAGCGCGAAGACGGGTCCGAGGATCGCTAGAGCGCGACGCGGCACGGCACCAGACAGGGAATAGGCGGAGGCGGGACAGGGTTGGGATGATCGTCGACCCGCACGAAGGGAAACTGCACATGACCCGCATCACCGTCCTCGGAGGGACCGGCTACGCCGGCGGCGCCGTCGTTCGCGAGGCTGCTCGCCGGGGCCATCAGGTCCTCTCCGTCAGCCGCACCGCCCCCGCCGACCCGCTCCCGGGCGTGACGTACCTGACGGGCTCCGTGCTGGAGCCCGGAGTCCTGCGTCAGGCGTTCACCGACGCCGACGTCGTGTTCGAGGCGCTCTCCCCGCGCGGGGACATGGCCGGCAAGGTGGAAGGCGTCTTCGACCAGGTGCTCGCCCTCGCCCGGGAGCACGGAACGAAGCTCGGCATTCTCGGCGGGGCCTCCTCGCTGCTCGTCTCGCCGGACGGGCCCCGCCTCATCGACGCCGACCCGGTGCCCGACGAGGTCCGCCCCGAGGCCGACCTCGGCATCCACAAGCTCGAGGTGCTGAAGGCGACCGGCGACGACCTGGACTGGTTCTACCTCAGCCCGCCGGCCGAGTTCGGCGCCTGGGTTCCCAGCACCGAGACCGGCGAGTACCGCACGAGCGACGACGTCCTGCTCCGCAGCCCCGATGGCAGCTCGCAGATCTCGGCGGCCGACCTGGCCCTGGCGGTCCTCGACGAGATCGAGCAGCCCAGGCACCCCCGGCGCCGCTTCCACGTCGCCCACTGACCCGGCGCTCCCATGGGACCAGCTGCGCGCCGCCGCACTCGCGCTGGGGACGCTTGACATCTGGGTCAACAACGCCGTCACCACGGGCGTGTACGGGCCCACGTCGTCCACCCCGATCGAGGACTTCACCATCCTCCCCAGGCGCCCCCGTAGCCACCAGATCCTCCAAGATCGTAGGCTCGCATCACGGACGCCGTGTCCCCGCGCGCATCCCCCGACCCATCACTTGTGACGAGCTCCTGGAGGTCTGACCGTGGCCGACAACGTCATCCCGTTCCCTGGCGCGGAGGCCGAACCCGACGACGCACCTCCGTTCAGCCAGGCCGACATCCAGGCCATCACCCAGCAATTGATCGACGAACTCGGCAGCCCCGAGGCAGTCCTCCAAGCTCTGGGGGCGTTCGGGGGCTTCGAGCCTTTCGGCGGTCGGGGTCCATTCGACCTCATGTCACCTCGGCCGAAGCCCAAGCTGCTGCGCAAGCGCAGCAAGCGGGCCACCTACGTCGTCCGCCTCGACCTCGATGACGCCAAGCCGCCGATCTGGCGCCGCCTCCGCCTGCGCAGCGACGTCACACTCGGTCACCTGCACGGCATCATTCAGGTCGCCATGGGTTGGACGAACTCCCACCTGCACCAGTTCAAGATGGGGCCCTCCACCAAGGACTTCATGATGATGCCGTTCCTCACCGACTACGACCTCAGCGAGGGCGAAACTGACGGCATTCCTGAGAACGACGTGCGCCTCGACCAGGTTCTCGGCGAACCCGGGCACCGCCTCTTCTACGAGTACGACTTCGGCGACAGTTGGCACCACACGCTCAAGCTCGAGAGAGTTGAGCCATGGGTCGACGGCCAGCCCGACGCCTCCTGCGTCACCGGACGCCGCGCCTGCCCGCCCGAAGACGTCGGTGGCGTCCCTGGCTATGAGGACGCCCTCGCCGGCCTGCGTGGTGAGCCCTCCGACAACCCCGAGTGGACGCGTGAGCTGTTGGCCTGGCTGCCACCCCGCTACGACCCGGAGCACTTCGACGTCGCCGAGGTCAACGAACAACTCGAGCAAGGACTCTTCAACCCCGACGCATGGCACCCCGGGATCGTCCAACTGCTCGCTCAGGGCGGCGCCCAACTGAGTCCGATCGCCGCGCTCGTCAGCAGGGCTACCCGCGTACGCGTCGAGCTGACCGACGCCGAACTGGACGCCACCACCCACCGTTACCGCCACCTCCTCACCCTGATTGGCGACGGGCTCAAGCTCACCCAGGCGGGATACCTGCCGCCGGCCCTGGTCAAGCAGCTCGCCGACGATCTCGAACTCATCGACTCCACGTGGCCCTTCCCAGCTAGCACCGAGGTCAACACGACCCCCGTCCTGTCACTACGGGAATCCGCGGTCAGCCTCGGCCTGCTCCGCAAGCAGCACGGCAAGCTGCTGCCCACGGCGTCCGCGAAACGCATGGTCGACGACCCGCGCAAGCTGTTCGCGCACATCAGAGGTCGACTGCCGCTGGGCCGTCACGAATCCGATCGGGACGCCGGCCTGCTGGCTCTGCTGTTCACCGCCGCCGGCCAGGAGTTCTACGCCGCACGGCACGAGGCCGCCGGAGTGTACGGCTCCCTCGGCTGGACGTCCCCGGTCTCCTTGGAGCGCGCTCTCTGGCATCAAGCCCAGGACTCCCTGTGCGTCCTCTCGCATCTGGCCCCGGGAGCCAGGGACGCCACCCGCGTTGCCGGAGCCTTACTCGCCCGGTGACAGGCACCCGATCGGCGAGC
>CALMPQ010000216.1 GCA_937872005.1 uncultured Propioniciclava sp. | reverse complement strand
CGTGCCGCCACGGCGCTGCAGGGGCCGGTCGTCGTGCTGGCCGGGGCCGGGACCGGCAAGACCCGCGCGATGACGCACCGCATCGCCTACGGCGTCGCCACCGGCGCGTTCGACCCGACCGCCGTGCTGGCGCTCACCTTCACCACCCGCGCGGCCGGCGAACTGCGCGAGCGCCTGCGCGGACTGGGAGTGCACCGGGTGCAGGCGCGCACGTTCCACTCCGCCGCCCTGCGCCAGGCCCAGTACTTCTGGCCGCGCGCCTACGGCACCGAGCTGCCGCCGGTCGCCGACAACAAGCTCGGCCTCGTGGCGGACGCCCTCCGCCGCGAACGCCTCCAACCCGACATCGGCCTGCTCCGCGATGTCGCCGGCGAGATCAGCTGGGCCAAGGTCAGCAACGTCGCGCCGGGGGAGTACGCGGCGCTGTCGGCTGCCCGTGGTCGCGAGGTCAACTCCGTTCCCCCCGACCAGGTCGGCCGGCTGATGGCCCACTACGAGGCCGTCAAGGCCGCCCGCGGCGTCATCGACTTCGACGACATCCTGCTCTGCACGGCCGGCCTGCTCGCCGAGCACGACGACGTCGCCGGGGAGGTGCGCCGCACCTACCGGCACTTCGTCGTCGACGAGTACCAGGACGTCAGCCCCCTCCAGCAGGCCCTGCTCGACCTGTGGCGCGGGGCGTCCGAGGAGATCTGCGTCGTCGGCGACCCCGCCCAGACCATCCACTCCTTCGCGGGAGCGCAGGCCCGCTTCCTGACCGAGTTCACCCGCCGCCACCCCGACGCCACGGTCGTCGAATTGGTGCGCGACTACCGCTCGACCCCGCAGGTCGTCGCCCTGGCCAACGCCGTCATGAAGGGCCACGGCCCCGGAGTAGAACTGCGCGCCCAGCGCCCCGCCGGCCCCGAGCCCACCTTCGCCCACGCCCAGAGCGAGTCGGCCGAGGCGACCGACCTCGCCGCCTGGCTGCGCGCCCGCCACCAGGGCGGGACGCCGTGGCACGAGATGGCCGTGCTCCACCGCATCCACGCCCAGTCGCCCGCCATCGAGGCCGCCCTGGCCGACGCGGGCATCCCGTTCAGCACCCGCGGCAGTGAGGGATTCTTCGAGCGGGCCGAGGTGCGCGCCGCCCTCCGCGCCCTCGCCGCCGCGGCCAACGCGACCCCCGACGAGCCGCCCGCCGCCACCCTGCGCGCCGCGCTGTCGGGGCTGGGCTTCACCACCGAGCCGCCGGCAGGGCAGGGCACGGCTCGCGAACGCTGGGAGTCCTGGTCGGCACTGGCCGGCCTCGGCGACGAGTTCGAGAAGGCCCACCCCGACGCCGACGTCGCCGCCCTCGCCGCCGAGCTCACCGCCCGCGCGCAGGCCCAGCACGCGCCCACCGGGCAGGGCGTCACCCTGTCGACCCTGCACGCCGCCAAGGGCTTGGAGTGGGACGCTGTGGCCCTGGTCGGCGTCCACGAGGGCAGCCTGCCGTTCGTGCTGGCCACCTCGCCCGAGCAGGTAGCCGAGGAACGGCGCCTGTTCTACGTCGGTGTCACGCGTGCCCGCGAGCACCTGCGCATCTCGTGGTCGCTCACCCGCAACGGGGGCGGTCAGCGCCGCCCGGCCAGCCGCTTCCTCGACGGCATCGCCGGGCCGGTGCCGACCGCACCCGCGGCGTCCGGCAAGCGCCGCCGACAGGACACGAAGTCGGCCCTCTCGCAGACCTGTCGCGTGTGTGGGCGCGGCCTCACCTCGGGGGCCGAACGCAAGCTGAAGCGCCACACCGGGTGCGAGGCCACCTACGACGAGGGGACGTGGGAGGCGCTGCGCGCCTGGCGCAAGGCCGAGGCCGACGCCGCGAGCATGCCCGCGTTCGTGATCTTCACCGACGCCACCCTGATGGCGATCGCCGAGCAGATGCCGGCCGACCTGGCCGGGCTGGCGACGATCAGCGGCGTGGGTCGGTCCAAGCTCGACAAGTACGGCGCGGGAGTCCTCGAGGTGCTGGCCCGGCATCGCTGACCCCCTCACGCGGCGGCCAACTGGCAGCCGCAGTCGGGGTGGCGTGGCCAACGGCGGGCGTCCAGTTCGAGGGTCGCACCCGCCGCCTCGGGTTCGCCCGACGCGTGCCACGCGGCGACCTGGGTGGAGGCGAGCGCGGCCGCCCACGCCGTCTGGCGGGGCCCGGGGACGTGGATGCTCCGACAGAGCTGCGCCAACAAGTGGGGCCAGTCGGGGTCGAACTCGCGCCGAACCAGGTCGGTGCACGCCACACAGGCCGAGCGCCCGGGCACCACGAAGGGCCCCACGACGGCGCGTTCGGGCTCGGCCCGGGCCACGAGGTGGGGGAGGCCGGCTGCCGTCAGGTCGCGGGTCAGCACCCGGTCGGGCTCGGCGGTGGCCGGGCACGCGACCACGACACCGCAGGCGTCGGTCGTGGCGCGCACGCTGGCCCGGACGTCGTGGCCATCGCGTTCGAGCAGGTCGACCACCGCCGCGGCGATCGGGCCGTCGCCGAGCACGCTGACGACGGGCGGGCGCCCGGCGACGCGTTCGGTCAGGTGTCCGCTGGCGACCAGCGTGCCGAGCACGCGGTCGAGGATCGCGCGCGGCACCATCGGCACCAGGCGCGCGACCTCCAGTGGGGTCCGCGGGATGCGCAGCGCGCGGAGCACGGCGTCGATGCCCGGCGGCGCATCGGCGAGCACGAGCGCGGTGTCGGCGTCGAGCCCGAGTTGCAGGCGTCCATCGGTGCGCCAGAGCACGCAGAGGGGGCGGGTCAGCGCTAGCCGGGTGGTGGTCACGGTGCCCAGCCTGCCCGCTGCTCGGGGCACACCGTGGCCCCCATCGAACACGGACAACACCAGCTCCGACACGGACAACACCCGGACGACGCGCGAGGGGCACCGGACGATCCGGTGCCCCTCGTGTGGAGTTCGTGCTGCGGCTCAGGCCTTCGGCAGGAACCGGGTGAGGTTGGTGCCACACACGGGGCACTTGGCCTTGGCGATGCGGGTGCCCTTCTCGTTGACCGAGACGGCGCCCTCGGCCTCGCGGTGGTCCTTGCACTTCACGCAGTAGAACTTGCCGCTGTAGGTGTCGTTCGACACGGGTTTCCTCCTGGCTGTTCGGTTCCCCACCGGGCTGGCCCGCTGGGTCTGACCTTCCCAAGCATAGGGGAAAGGCCCCAGCGTTCCACGTAGCGGACAAGGCAAGACCCCCGGTGTGTCGGACGCTCGCCTTCCCCTGCGTGCATCCGACCCTCCCGGGGGTCCTGCGGACAACCTAGTGGCGCGGGGGCGCGACGGTCAAACGATCGGGGGAACTCGTGGACGGCCCTACGCTGGGCCCCATGGCGGGCGAGGACTACGAGGTGCGCAGTTCGACGCGCCGGACGCGGACGATGACGGCCTTCCGCGAGGAGGGACGCCTCGTGGTGGTGGTCCCCGGGCACATGACGCCACGGCAGCGCCGCGAGATGGTGCCGGGCCTGGTGGAGCGCTTCCTCGCGAAGGAGGCCAAGAACAGACCGCCCCGCGCCGACGAGGAACTCACGGCGCGTGCCGTCGAGCTGTACCGCGCCTACATCGCCCCCCACACGGCCGGGCCCGAACCCGCCATCGGCGTGCGGTGGGTGACCAACATGGCGCAACGGTGGGGCTCGTGCACCGTGTCGACGGGGGAGATCCGACTCAGCGACCGGCTGCGGACCATGCCGAACTGGGTCGTCGACTACGTGCTGCTCCACGAGGTCGCCCACCTGGCCGAGCGGGAGCACAACGTCCGGTTCTGGGAGCTGGTCAACGCCCACGCCGAATCGCCGCGGGCGCGCGGCTTCCTCGAGGGCGTCGACTTCGCCCGGCGTCAGCCCTCCTGAGGCCCTGGGGCGTCGTCCCGCCCGCCGCGCTCCTGCTCGATCAGCCTGGCCAACTGGGCGTCGAGGTCGTCGAGCTCCTCCTCGGCGTGCGCAGCGACGTGGCCGTGGGCGGCGAAGCCGAGCGGGTCGTCCAGGTCGGCGCCGGTCGGGACGAGGTCGGGGTGGCTCCACACCGCGTCCCGCTCCTCGACGCCCTTGGCGGTGCGCACGGCGGCCCACAGGTTGGCGGCATCGCGCACCCGCCGCGGACGCAACTCCAGGTTGAGCAGCGTCTTGAGTGCGGCCTCGGACGCCCCACCCGCGGCCCGGCGGCGCCGCACCATCTCGAGGAGGGCGTCGGCGCGCGGCATGAGGGTCGCGGTCGTCTGCGCGACCACGTCGTCGACCCAGCCCTCGACGTTGGCGACCAACGTCTCCAGGCGCCCGAGGATCTCGACCTGCTCATCGCTGAGCGAGGGCTGGAAGAGGCGCCCCGCCATCTGCTGACCGAACTCCTCCATGCGCTCGGGGGTGAGGCCGCCCTGCATCTGGGCCTCCATCGCCTCCTCGAACGCGCTCGGGTCGATCGTGATCCCGCGCGCGTAGTGCTCGATGAGGGCGAGCATCTGGGGGCCGAGCCAGGGCACGTGCGCGAACAGGCGCTGCCGCGCCGCCTCGCGCAGGGCGAGGTAGAGGCGCACGTCCGAGAGGGGCACGTCGAGCCCTTCGGCGAACTGCGCGATGTTGGTCGGGAGCAGGGCGACGACGGGCCGGGTGGTGAGGGGGAACCCCAGGTCGGAGCCGCTGAGCACGTCGGTGGCGAGTTGGCCGATGCCCTGCCCGACCTGCGCCGACAGCATGCCGGTGGCGGCCATCCTCATCATCGGCTCCATCATCTGGACCATGCCGGCCGCCTCCGGTTCGGCGCGGCGCAGCAGCGACCCCACCGCATCGGCCAATGACTCCGACACGCTGCCGGCGAGCTGCTCCCAGGTGCCGATGGTGCCCTCCACCCACTCGGCCCGGCTCCACGTCGCGGCGGCGGCACTGGTGCGACCGAAGGCGGTGTGCTGGTCGAGCCACAGGTCGGCCAGCCCGACCGTGTCGCGGATCGCCACGGCCTCGGCGGCCGCGGGGCTCGGGTCGGGCCCAGCCGCTGCGGTCGCCTTGCGGGCGATGTCCTTGATGAACGTCCAGTTGAGCCCGTCGCCCGAGCCGGCCGCGGACATCTGCCGGCTGAACTGCTGCATGGCCTGCTGGAGCGGGCCCATCAACTGGTTGATGTCGAAGGTTCCATCGGGCCCCGGCGTGATCCCGAACTGGCGCAGGAACTCCTCCATCGGGTTCGGTTGGTCCTCGGCTGCCATGTGGCGTCTCCCTTCTCAACGTCGCCCTCCATTGTGGTGCACGGGGCAAGAGGGGGCGTCCGAGCCGGACGGTAGGATCACCCGCATGACGAAGCAGACGTGGACGGCTGCCGTGTCCGCGTTGTTGTTCGTCCTTGCCGCGGCCGTGGTGGCGATGACCCCCGTCCCCTTCGTGACCTACTCGCCGGGGGCGACCCACGAGCTGCTCGCCCCGGTCGACGGCAAGCACGTGATCGACGTGCAGGGCCTGGACACGTTCGAGTCGAGCGGCCACGTCCTCATGACCACGGTGAGCGTCACCCGCTCCGATGCTCCCGTGAGCCTCCCCGAGGTGCTGTACGCCTATTGGGCCCCCGACCGTGAGGTCTACCCCCGCGACCACGTCTACCCCGTGCGCCTGCCCGAGGGTGAGGTGCGCAACCGCGAGGCGCAGCAGATGGCCACGTCGCAGGCGGACGCCGCGGCCGCGGCCCTGCGCGCGGCCGGCATCTCGGTCGAGCAGATCCCGATGATCCAGTCGGTCGCCAGCACCGGACCCGCCGTGGACAAGCTGTTCCCGGGCGACTTCGTGCTGGCCATCGACGACAAGCCGACGCCCACCGTGGCCGCCGTCCGTGAGGCGATCGAGAGCCGGGGGATCGGGCAGTCGGTGACCTTCCGCGTGCGCCGCGACCGTGAGGAGCGCGCGGTCGTCATCGACACGGCCGCGTCGAGGACACAGGCCGGTGTGCCGGTGTGGGGCGGCAGCCTCGTGATGGGTTACAGCTACGCGCCCCAGGTGACGATCAACCTGGACCCGGCGTTGGGCGGCCCGAGCGCGGGCCTCATGCTGGCCCTGGCCATCTTCGAGCGCATCACTCCCGGCGACATCGCCGGCTCCCGCGTCATCGCCGGCAGTGGGGAGATCGATGGTTCGGGCGCCGTGAAGGCGGTCGGGGGGATCCGTGAGAAGCTTGCCGGCGCAGGACGTGCCGGAGCGAACATCTTCTTCGTGCCCGACGCCAACTGCACCGACCTGGCCGGGGTGGAGTCACCCGTGCGGATCGTCAGCGTCGCGTCCCTGGAGGATGCGATCAACTCGCTGGACCTGCTGGCCGACCCGGCCACCGAGCAACTCGTGAGGGGATGCGCATGACCGACGACGCCCTGGTGGCCGCGCTGATGGAGATCGAGCGCCACGTCTCCCACGGTGGCTGGGACCAGCCGGCTCGGCTGTTCGCGCTCGTCCCGACGGCTGAGCTCGTGGCCGCCGAGCCGTCCCTGGCCGAGCAGATCGCCCGCCCCGACGACCTCCCCGAGGGCGCGTTGAGTTCGATCGAGCAGGACGGGTTCCGCACGGGCGCCGACCTGGTCGACGACCTCGACCGCATCACGTGGCCGGCCACCGTCCACGGCTGTGCCCTCGCCGTCGAGCGGCTGTTCGTGCCGCCGCACGTGGAGTCCGACATCCCCGACGACCCCGATGCCGCGGCGGCCTTCGTGGCCGAGCACCCCGAGCGCCACGACGTCCGCGTCGTCGTCGGGGTGACGCGTGCCGGGACGCGGTACGGCGTCGCCCGGCTCCGCACCAACCCCGATGACCTCCTGGCCGCGGACGACCTCGTCCCCGGCCTGGGTGAAGCACTCACCCGCACCCTGTCCACCTGAGCCCCGTAGAGGAGCCCGCCGTCGTGCAAGCCCCCGTCCACACCCGCCGCAGCCCACTCGTGGTGACGGCCGTCATCCTGGCCGTCGTCCTCGGTGCCTTCCTCCTCTTCGCGGGCCTGTGGACCGAGAAGCTGTGGTACGACTCCACCGGGTTCACCACCGTCTTCTGGACGCA
>CALMPQ010000215.1 GCA_937872005.1 uncultured Propioniciclava sp. | reverse complement strand
CGCTGCGCATTGCCGACGCGACCGTGGCCCGGGAGGCCATCCCCCGGCGGGCCCTGCTCGAGGACTGAGCCCCCGCGTCAGTCCTGACGACTGAAGTCCGTGACGTGGATCACGAGGTCGCCCGCCTCGTCGGACTCGTCGAGGTCCACCCACGCGTGCAGCGCCCAGTCGTGGTTGCCCTCGGGGTCGGCGACGATCTGGCGCACCTGCCACGTGCGACCTGCCCGTGACCCGGTCGCGGCGGTGACGTCGAAGTACTTCGGGCCGCGCGCGTCGGCATCGACCCCGATCTCGTCGTGCTCGTCCCAGTACGCGCCCAGCGCGTCGTCCCAGTGCTGGCGGGTCATGACGACGCTCTGGCCGGTCTCGAGAGTGGCGAGGGTGTCGACGTCGTCGTCGGCCATCAGCTCGATGCGGCGCCACATCGCGTTGCGGACCAGCACCCGGAACGCGCGCTCGTTGCCCGTCACCGGCCTGCTCGGGGGCGGGGCCTCGTCGACGGACGCCGTGGGCGCCCCCGCGAGGCTGGCCAGCTTGTTCCACTCGTCGATGAGCGACGAGTCGGTCAGGCGGGTGACCTCGCCGAGCCAGGCGATCAGGTCGGCGAGCTCCTCGGTGCGGGACGCCTCGGGCACCGTCTGGCGCAGGGCCCGGTAGGCGTCGGAGAGGTAGCGCAGCAGCAGGCCCTCGGAGCGTTGCACCTTGTAGTGGGCCACGAACTCGCCGAACCGCATGCCGCGGGCGTACATGTCCCGCACCACGCTCTTCGGTTTGACCGGCGTCTCGGCGAGCCACGGGTGGGCGGCGGCGTACGTGGCATGGGCGTGCTCGAGGAGCTCGGCCATGGGTTGCGGCCAGGTGATGTCGTCGAGCGCGTCCATGCGCTCGTCGTACTCCATCCCGTCGGCCTTCATCTCCTGCACGGCCTCGCCGCGGGCGCGGAACTGCTGCTGCAACAGCACGACCATGGGGTTCTCGAGCGTGGCCTCGATGACGGAGACGACATCGAGGGCGTACTCGGGGTCGTCGGGGTCGAGGGTCTCGATGACGGCCAGCGCGAACGCCGACAGGGGCTGGTTGAGCGCGAAGTCGCGCTGGAGGTCGACGGCCAGGGCGTAGCGGCGTCCGCCCGCCGTGGGTTGGGGCAGGCGTGTGACCACCTCGGCGCGCACCAGCGACCGGCCGAGCTGGGCCGCGCGCTTGATGAGGCGCCGCCGGGTGGCGGCGTCGGGGTTGATCGAGTCGATGAGGCGCAGCACGGCCGCACCGGTGTCCTCGTCGCGCTGCAGCAGGTTGAGCAGCAGCGCGTGGCTGATGGCCAGGCGCGGGTGGAGTTCCTCGGGCTCGGACTCGATGAGCTTGGTGAAGGTCGCCTCGGTGTAGTTGATGAACCCCTCGGGCGCCTGCTTGCGGCGCACCGAGCGGAGCTTCTTCGGGTCGTCGGCGAACTTGGACAGGATCTTGGCATTCTCGACCTCGTGCTCGGGCGCCTGGGCGACGACGTAGCCGACGGTGTCGAAGCCCGCCCGCCCGGCGCGGCCCCCGATCTGGTGGAACTCGCGGGAGCGCAGGGTGCGCTGGCGGTGTCCGTCGAACTTGGTCAGGGCGGAGAAGAGCACGGTGCGGATGGGGACGTTGATGCCGACGCCCAAGGTGTCGGTGCCGCAGATGACCGCGAGCAGGCCCTTCTGGGCGAGGCGTTCGACGAGGCGACGGTAGCGGGGCAACATGCCGGCGTGGTGCACGGCGATGCCGGCGCGCAGCAGCTTGGCCAGGGTGGTGCCGAACCCGGTGGCGAACGGAAACCCCTTGAGCTCCTCGGCCAGCTCGGCCCGGCGAGCGGGGTCGGTGACGCCCTGGCTGATCAGCGCCTGGGCGCGCTCGACCGCTGCGGCCTGGGTGGCGTGCACGACGTACACGGGGGCCTGGTGCGTCGCGATCAGGTTCGAGATCGTCTCGTGGATGGGGTCGAGCGACCACGAGTAGCTGAGCGGCACGGGCCTCGTCACGCCCCCGATGACGGCCGTGGGGCGGCCAGTGGTGCGCTCGAGGCGCCCAGCCAGGTGGGTGACGTCGCCGAGGGTGGCCGACATGATGATGACTTGGGCCTGCGGCAACTCGACCAGCGGCACGTGCCAGGCCCAGCCGCGGTCGGGGTCGGCGACGAAGTGGAACTCGTCCATGACGACTTGGCCCACGTCGGCGTCCTTGCCCTCGCGGAGGGCGATGTTGGCCAGGATCTCGGCGGTGCAGCACACGATCGGGGCCTGGCCGTTGACCGAGGCGTCGCCGGTGACCATGCCCACGTTCTCGGCCCCGAAGGTGTCGACCAGGGCGAAGAACTTCTCGCTGACCAGCGCCTTGATGGGCGCGGTGTAGTAGGTGCGTTTGTTGGCGGCCTGCGCCGCGAAGTGGGCGGCGGTGGCGATCAGCGACTTGCCGCTGCCCGTGGGGGTGGTGACGATGACATTGCTGCCCGACAGGATCTCGATGAGCGACTCGTCCTGGTGCGGGTAGAGCTGCAGCCCGTCGCGCTGCGCCCACGCGGTGAACGTGTCGTAGAGGGCATCAGCGTCGGCGCGGTCGGCCGGGTCGGTGGGGAAGAACGGCTGGATCGTCATCAGAGGAGCACCACCGGGAGTCCGAGGGCTTCGTAGGTCGCCCGGGCCCGGGCGTCCCGCGTGGCCAACGGCAGCCCGTGGTCCTGCGCAGCCTGCCCGACGAGCGCATCGTGGACGGCCCCGCCCGCAACCCCGATGGCGGCGAGGTGGTCGATCAGGTCGGTCATCACGCCCCCGTCATACCGGGTAGGAGGGGGTGGCCACACTGGTGTCAACGGCGAGACGGTCCTCGGCGGTCACCGGCGACCGGCATCGATCAGGGCGAAGACGATGTCGTCATCGATCGGGGTGTCACCGGCCGCGACGAGACGTCCGTCCTCGTCGTGCACCAGCCTGGCGGTCCGCCCACCGGGCGTGATCTGGACCCCGGCCCCATAACGAGAGATGTCGACCGTGCTTCCTGGAGTCAGCCCGAGCGCATCGCGCAGCGCCTTCGGCACCACGACCCGCCCCATCGCATCGATGACTGCTTCCATGGTTTCAGGCTACCAGCCGATTCCCAGCAGGCCTCACCTCCGGTGCGTGACACCATGGAGGGCATGACTTGTCGTCCAGTCCGCTCCGCTCGGTTCGCCAGCACGTTGACGCTGGTGGTCGCCGTCGCGGTCGTGGGCTGCGCCCAGGAGCCGGACGCGCCGGGGACGCCGACTGGCTCCCCCAGCGGCACTCCCTCCACATCGTCGCCCACGACAGCTCCCCCGACCACGGCGAATCCCACCACGCCGACGTCGTCACCCACCGCCTCGGCGGCGCCCACGGCGTCCGGCACGCCCTCGTCAAGCCCCACCGCCACCGCCCAGCCACTGGCCTGCCCGGCGTCCACGGGCGAGTCCCTCAAGAGGGCGCCGGGTCAGGGCAAGACCGTGGCGCTCACGTTCGACGACGGGCCCGGGCCGCAGACCCTCCAGGTGGCGGACGCCCTGGACGCGGCCGGCGTCCACGCCACGTTCTTCGTCACGGGCCAGCACGCCAGCGCGAACCCCGCCGTCGTGAAGGAACTCGCGCGTCGCGGCCACCTCATCGCCGGCCACAGCTGGGACCACCGCTACCCCAAGGCGGTGAAGGGGGGCTGGACCACGTCGTTCGTGACCGACCAGATCAACCGCACCGATGCCGAACTGCAGAAGTCGACGAGCCGGCCGACGTGCTTCTTCCGGCCCCCGGGCGGTTTCCTCGACGGCGTCCCCGCGGCCGCCCGCCGGACGGGCGCGACGGTCGTGATGTGGAGCATCGACTCGCTCGACTGGAAGCAGCCCGGCTCCACCACGCAGGCGGCGACCGACGCGATCGTCACCCATGCCACGAGGACCGAAGGGCAGTCCCACCCGATCGTGCTGTTCCACGACGCAAAGGCCA
>CALMPQ010000214.1 GCA_937872005.1 uncultured Propioniciclava sp. | reverse complement strand
CATACCGGACCCAGCGACCGCAGCCCCACCATGAGGCCACCAGAAAGGTAACGGGGCTCGTAAAGTAGCTGAATTGGAGGACGCAGTCAAGGGTCGAGTAGGGATGAAAAGATGACGGCATGGCAGACCTGCAGACACTCGCCGCCACCCTCTCTGGTCCCGACCGGCCCGGCATCACGCACGCCCTCATGAGCGCCGTCGCCGGGCTGGGGACCGAGGTGCTCGACCTCGAGCAGGTCGTCGTGCGCGGCCAGGTGACGATCGCGCTGTTGCTGGGCTCGCTGCCTGATGATCTCGACCGGCTCGAGGACCGCCTCGCCGGCACCGCCGCCCGCCTGGGCTACCGGCTCACCATCGAGGAGGGCCTGGGCGACAACCCGCCCCGGCCGCGCCGCGTGGTCGTGACCATCCTCGGACGCCCCCTCAGGGCCACCCACCTCGCTGCAGTCGGGCGGGTGGTCAGCGAGCACGGCGGGAACATCGACCGCGTCCGACGTCTCTCGCGCACCCCGATGACGACGCTGGAGTTCATGGTGTCGAACGCCGAGGTCGCTGCCCTGCGCCCGGCACTGGCCGCGACCGCCGCCGAGACCGGGTTCGACGTGTCGGTGTCGCCGGCCGGTCTGGCCCGTCAGGGTCGGCGGTTGGTGGTCATGGACGTCGACTCCACCCTGATCCGCGATGAGGTGATCGAACTGCTCGCCCGCCACGCCGGGCGGGAGGCCGAGGTGGCCGCAGTCACCGAGCGGGCCATGCGTGGGGAACTCGACTTCGCCGAGTCGCTCCACGCCCGCGTGGCGACCCTGGCCGGGTTGCCGGTGTCGGTGTTCGACGACGTGATCGAGGCGGTGCGTCTTACCCCCGGCGCCCGCACCCTTGTCGCCACGCTGCAGGACCTCGGCTTCGCCGTCGCCTTGGTGTCGGGTGGTTTCGTCGAGGTCGTGCGCCCCTTGGCGGATTCGCTCGGCATCAAGCACGTCGCCGCGAACCGGCTGGAGGTGAGCGACGGCGTCCTGACCGGGAAGGTGAAGGGCGAGGTCGTCGACCGGGCGATGAAGGCGACCATGCTGAAGAAGTTCGCCGCCGCCGAGGGCTTGCCCCTGTCGCGCACGGTCGCGGTGGGCGACGGCGCCAACGACCTCGACATGCTCGCCGCCGCCGGGCTGGGCATCGCGTTCAACGCCAAGCCGGCGGTGCGGGCGTCGGCCGACACGGCGCTGAACTTCCCTTACCTGGACGCCGTGCTCTACCTGCTCGGCTTCAGACGCGAAGAGGTCGAGGACGCCGCGACCAACCGCCCGCCGCGCCCCTGACGGGCCGTCAGAGGGCCACGCACCGGAACATCGCCCAAGCGCCGGCGATCGAACCCGCCAACACCCCCAAGTAGAGCAGCACCCCGAACCAGGTGAACCCGGTGTCGACCAGCACCGTGACGAAGGCCGCCCCGATGAGCACGGCCGGGATGGCCAGGACCAGCAACAGCCCGAGAGGTCCCCAACGCAGGAACCCCACGCTGGTGAGCAACACGGTGAGGATCACGGGCGTCAGGTACCACAGCGCGAACACCCAGGAGCCGTTCCACAGGCCGTCGTGCGTGCCCATGATGTTCGACGTCTCCAGCGCGAACACGTGGATCCCACCCGTGCCCAGCGCCCGCAGCTCGAGCAGACCGGCGGCCAGCGACGCCACGTGCAACGCCGCCTGCAGCAACACGCTCGCAGCGGTCGTCACGGCGAAGACGACCCCGCGGTCGTGGCCCAGCCCGGCGGCGTAGCGCGCGCCCCAGACCCACAGAACCGGGATCGCCGCGAAGCCCGCCAGCAGCAGGATCCCCGAGGGCAGCGTGCTCCAACGGCCGAACGTATCGACGTGCCCGCCGTCGTAGGGGTTGCGGCCGGCCAGCGAGACCCACGCCACCCCGGCGGCCACCAACCAGACGGCCAGCGGCCACAGCAACCGCCAGGCCAACGGCCCGGCGACGGCGGCGAGGACCGCGGGCACCTGACTCCAGCGTGAACGGGTCGGGACGGGGAGTTCGAGAACAGCAGACATGGCTACTCCTTCGATGCCAGCGGCAGCACGCCCGCGAGCGCCTGCAGCGTGAGGGGGTGGGTGCGTCCGGCGAATCCCGCAGGCACGTCGGACGCGGCGACGATCGCGCTGCCGCGACCGCCCAGGCGCTCGAGCTCGCCCAACCGGGGCAGGGCTTCGAGCGTGGCCAGGTCCGCCTCGACGCGGACCCAGCGGGTCAGGAGTTCGTCGACGTCGGCGTCGGTGACGAGCCGGCCGGCGTCCAGCACGAGCACGCGCTCGAAGAGCGGCGCGGTCTCGTCGATCAGGTGGGTTGAGATCACCCACGTGCGCGGGCGGAGCGCCTGTTCCTCGATGATCGCCCGCGTGAGCAGGTCGCGGGAGGGGGCGTCCAACCCCGTTTGCGGCTCGTCGAGCAGGGTGAGTGGCGCACGGCTCGCCAACGCGAGGGACGCCTGCGCTGCGGTCTGCTTCCCCGCACTCAGGCGCCGGGGGTGGGCGGACGGGTGGATGCCGAACCCCTCCAGCAGGGCGAGCGCGCGCGGGCGTTGGGGTATCTCATGCGCGCGCTGGTGCCCGAGAGGCTGATCGCCTTCGAAGAGGATGCCGCTCGGGCGATGCTCGACGAGATCGGGCCGGCGCTGTCGCAGA
>CALMPQ010000213.1 GCA_937872005.1 uncultured Propioniciclava sp. | reverse complement strand
TCTTGGTCCGGAAGAACTCCATCCCCTGGTCGGGGAGTTCGAGGAGGCGGCGCGCCTGCGCGGGGCCGTGCAGGAACCACACACCACCCACGCCGACGGCCACCGCCGTCACAACCTCGGCCAGCACCACCAGCGCCGCCGACCGCACCAGACGGCGCACGACCCACCCGACGGCCAGCACGGCGACCACGGCGGCCGCCGCCCACTGCAGGGCCGTCACGTGCCGGGTCAGGTGGACCCAGGGCAGCAGCTGCAGCACCAGGGCGATGGCGAGGGCGATCCCCATCCGCGTGTCGGTCCTCATCGGGCCACCCCCGTCGCGGTCGACCACGCGTGCGCGACGTCGCCGGACGCCGTGACCTCCTGCACCACCCAGCCGTGGTCGGCCAGGACCTCTCGCCCGTCGTCGAAGGCTCGGCGCCCCTCGGCGTCCGGCGCCATGACGAAGGCGTACCGGTCCTGGCGGGAGGCGCTCGTGGCCGCGAGCAGGTCGGCGGTCCCCACGTCGAGGCCACCCAACAGGGCGACGAGCAGGTGCTCGGAGCTGGCCTGCGCCATCCGCACCGTGGCCTCGTGGAGGTCGGCGGCGCCCCCCACCTGCACGTCGACGAGCGGGTCGAGCCACGCGCCAGGAGCGGACGGGCGGTCGGCCGACACCTCGTGGCGGTTGCCGTCGGCATCGATCAGGGTGGTGGTGTAGCCATCGGCCAGCAGCCGCAACCCCAGCGACGCCGCGGCGCACACCAGCCACTCGAAGGTCGGGTGTTCCCCCCGCTGCTCGGGGTGGACGCCCGCGCGGGAGTCGAGCAGCACCCAGGCCGTGGGGTCCCAGGCGGCCTCCTCGCGGCGCACCATCAACGTGCCGCTGCGGGCGGTGGAGGGCCAGTGGATGCGACGCACGTCGTCGCGCGCCTGGTACTCGCGCACCAGGACGTCGTCGGGGCCCGCGATCGCCGTCTGGGGGATCGGGGTCTCGCCCGTCGCCCCGTACGCGCTGGCCCGCGACGAGGGCAGCGGCACCACGGCGGGCGTCACCACGAACGACGTCGCGTGCGGCTGGCGCACGGTGTGGACCCAGAAGCCGAGCAGGTCGCTGAACCGGATGCGGAACCCGTCCAGCGTGTACCGACCGCGGCGCCGACCCCGGATGGCGTAGCCCAGGTCGGTGGACTGGCCGGTGTGGGCCGCGAGCAGCCGAGCGTGGTGGGGCGTGCCCAGACGGGTGCCCGGGTCGTCCTCGGCCACGACCACGCCGGCGGGGCTGGGGCGCACCACCGTCGCGACCGCGTGCACCCCGGCGGGTTCGCCGGCCGACACGATCGCCGGGTCGACCGAGCGCGTCACCGTGAATCGGGGGCTCAGCACGAGGACGGCGGCCAGCGCCACCAGGGGGAGCAGGACGAAGAACAGGGCCGGCCACACCAGGTCCTGGTTCCCCAGGAACGCGCCGAGCGCCATGAGCAGCGCACCGGCGACCCAGAAGGTCAGCGTGCGCGGGGTCGGCCTCGGAAGGGAGCGCATGCGCCCCTCAGGTGCGCCGCGGGGCGGGGACGGAGGACACGATCGAGGCGAGCACGTCGGCCGTCGTCGCGCGCGCAGTGTGGGCGCGGTGGCTGAGCAGGACCCGGTGGCCCAACACGGGGCCGGCGAGGGCGTCCACATCTTCGGGGATTACGTAGCCGCGGCCGTGCATGGCGGCGCGCGCCCGCGAGGCCCGCAGCAGCTGCAGGCTCGCCCGCGGCGAGGCGCCCAAGCGCAACGATTCCGAACTGCGGGTCGCCGACACGATCGAGACGACGTAGTCCTTCAGCGCGGGGTGGACGAACACCTGCCCCACCCGCTCCCGGGCGCTGAGGATCCCGGCGGCGTCCGTCACGGGGGTCAGGTCGTCGAGGGGATTGCGCGCGCCGTGGTGCTCGAGCATGTCGATCTCGGCGGCACGCGTGGGGTAGCCCATCGAGATGGCCGCCATGAAGCGGTCGCGCTGGGCCTCGGGCAGGGGGTAGGTGCCCTGCATCTCGATGGGGTTCTGGGTGGCGAACACCATGAACGGGCTCGGCAGGGCATGGGTGGTGCCGTCGACCGAGACGCGCGCCTCCTCCATCGCCTCCAGCAGTGCCGACTGGGTCTTGGGCGAGGCCCGGTTGATCTCGTCGCCGATCACGATGTTGGCGAACACGCCCCCCGGCTTGAACTCGAAGTTGCGGTCCTGCGGGTTGAACACCGAGACGCCGGTGATGTCGCTGGGGAGCAGGTCGGCCGTGAACTGGATCCGGCGCACCGAGCAGTCGATGGACTTGGCCAGGGTGCGGGCCAACATCGTCTTGCCGACGCCCGGGACGTCCTCGATCAGGAGGTGCCCGCCGGCCAGGAGGACGACCAGCGCCATCTCCACGGCGTCCGGCTTGCCCTCGATCACCGCTCCGACCGACGTGCGCAGCCGCTCCGCGAGTCCGGTCACCTCGTTCACGTCGACGGTGGTGCTGTGCGTGGTCACGTTCGCCACCCTACCGGCCCGGCCCGCCAGCACCAGAGGGCCGACGCAGGAGCGAAACAGGGGCGTGCCGTTGCCTTGAGTGGGGGATAGTGGGTTAAAGTGGAGGGCAGTGGAGGACAAAGGCAGCCGGAGGGAGGGGTCCCGATGTTCCTGGGCACCCATTTCCCGAAGGTCGACGACAAGAACCGCTTCGTCCTCCCGGCGAAATTCCGTGACGAACTCAAGGGCGGGCTGGTGATCGCGAAGGGCCAGGAGCGCTGTCTCGCGATCTACACCCCCGACGAGTTCCAGCGGCAGGCGCAGGCAGCCATGAGCGGGCCCTCGACCCTGCGGGGGATCCGTGACTTCCAGCGCATGTTCGCCGCGGGGGCCTCCCAGGAGGTGCCCGACAGCCAGGGGCGCGTGACGATCCCGCCGGTCCTGAGGACCTACGCGGGTCTGGACAAGGAGATCGCCGTGATCGGTGCGTTCAACCGGGTCGAGGTCTGGGACCTGGCCGCCTGGGAGGCGTACCAGTCCGCGCAGGACGACGAGTTCGCGCGGATGGACGAGGAGATCTTCCCCGGTGGGGCGACCCGCCAACAGGACTGAGAGCCCTGCGATGAGGCTTCGACCCGGTCGGACCCCCTGACGCCACTTCCCCGGTGCCAGGTGGTCCTCCCGGATCGAAACCCCAACGCAGGGAACGACGAAGGAGTGGGCATGGTGCAGGCCGCCGAGGCGGGACACGTCCCCGTCATGGCCGCGCGCATCGTCGAACTCCTCGCCCCCGCGCTCGCCGACGGCGGCACCTACGTCGACTGCACCCTCGGCCTGGCCGGCCACGCGCGCCAGATCCTCTCCACTGCCCCCCACGCCCGCCTCGTCGGCATCGACCGGGACGCCGACGCCCTGGCCATCGCCCGCGAGCGCCTCGCCGAGTTCGGTGACCGCGTCGCCCTCTACGAAGCCGTCTACGACGAGTTGCCCGAGGTGCTCGCCGAGAACGGGACGCCCAAGGTCCAGGCGATCCTCGCCGACCTCGGCCTCTCGAGCCTGCAGATCGACCGTCGCGAGCGCGGCTTCGCCTACTCCGTCGACGCGCCCCTCGACATGCGGATGACGCAGGCCTCGGGCCCCACCGCGGCCGACGTCGTCAACACCTACGCCGGGCGCGACCTCACCCGCATCCTGCGCACCTACGGCGAGGAGCGCTTTGCCGACCGCATCGCCCGCGCGCTGGTCGCCGAGCGCGAGGCCACGCCGTTCACCACCTCGGCCCGCCTCGTCCAGGTGATCGCGGACGCCATCCCCGCGGCAGCCCGCCACACGGGCGGGCACCCGGCCAAGCGGACCTTCCAGGCGCTCCGCATCGAGGTCAACCGCGAACTCGAGGCCCTCGAGGGCCTCGTCCCCGCCGCGCTGGAGGCGCTCGCCCCCGGGGGCCGCTTCGCCGTGCTGTCCTACCACTCGCTGGAGGACCGGCTCGTCAAGCAGGCGTTCGCCGCGGCGTCCACCGACACGGCACCGCGCGGCCTGCCCGTGGTGCCGGCCGAGCACCGGGCGGCGTTCCGCGTGCTCACCCGTGGCGCCGAACGCCCCCAAGCCGACGAAGAGGCCGAGAACCCCCGCGCGGCGTCCGCCCGCCTGCGCGCCGCCGAACGACTCCAGGAGGTGACCCCATGACCGCGTGGGAGACGATTCGTGAGACCCCCCGCCGCCTCGGGGAGGCCGCCCAGCAGGCGCGCCCCCAGCTGCGCGCGATCATCAGCCCGCCCCGCCGGGTGTCGTCGGCGTCCTTCGCGATCCTCGTCGGGGTGATCCTGGTCGGCGGCATGGTGGGCCTGCTCGCGCTCACCACGTTGCTGCAGAACCAGGCCTTCGAGGTGCGCGCCGCCCAGCGTGCCGCGAGCGAACTCGCATACCGGTCCTCCGACCTCGAGGCCCAGGTCAACCGCGAGAAGGCCCCCGAGTCGCTCGGGCGCCGCGCCACCGCGCTCGGGATGGTCCCCAACCCCCACGGCGTGTTCATCGACATGCGCAGCGGGGAGGTGCTCGGCGAGCCGATCGCCGTCCGCGGCGACGAGATGCCGTCGCTGAAGGTGGCGCCCCAGCCGGTCGTCGAGCCCGCCGCCCCCGCCGACCAGGCCCCCGCCGAGGAGGCGCCCGCTGACGCAGCCACGGTTGCGGCACCCGAAGCGGCCACCGACGCAGCCCCCGAAGACGCAACCCCAGCAGGAGACGCAGGATGAGCCGACCCGCCCCCCGGCCCGCACCGACCCGTCGGCGTCGCCGGCGGAAGGCCAAGCTCGCCTCCTCGGCGTTCCGGCTCCGCGTGCTCGTGCTCGCGGTCGCGATCCTGTTCTCGGTCGCCGCCGCGCGCGCCGTCCAGATCCAGGTGGTCAGCGCCGAGGCGATGGCGGCCGAGGCAGCCGCGAAGATGACGGTGGGTCGGGACGTCCCCGCGCAGCGCGGCACGATCACCGGCCGCGACGGCCAGGTGCTCGCGCTGACCGAGGCGACGGTCAACGTGATCGCCGACCCCTCGATGATCGCGACCAACGGCAAGGAACCGGAGGCGATGCGTGACTCCGACCGGGCCAAGGCCGAGGTTGCACCGGCCGAGATGGCCGCGATCATCGCGTCCTTCACGGGGGAGTCGGCCGAGGCCATCGAGGCGAAGCTGCGCCAGGCGACGACGACGAATGCCAAGGGCGAGACCGTCGCGGTGAAGTACGCGATCCTCGCTCGCCAGGTCCGGTCCAGCGTGTGGGTCGAGCTCAACGCCGCCCTGAACCAGGGCAAGTACGTGGGTGTCTTCCGCGAGTCGAACCCCAAGCGCGTCTACCCCATGGGCAGCGTGGCCAGCAACATCGTCGGCTTCATGAGCGAGGGCAAGGGCCGCACGGGCCTCGAAGCCGCCCAGGAGGATGCGCTGGCCGGCACGAAGGGCCGCGAGCAGTTCGAGACCTCCCCCAATGGGCGCATCCCGCTCGGCAACCAAGAACTCATCCCGGCCGTCGACGGGAAGGACTTCCAGCTCACCATCGACCCCGACCTGCAGTGGATGGTCGAGCGTCGCCTCGCGCAGCGCGTCGACGAGGTTGGCGGCAACTGGGGCGTCGTCGTCGTCCAGGACCCCGAGAACGGCGAGATCCTCGCGATGGCCAACTACCCCTCCTACGACGCCAACTCCCCGGGTCAGGCCAAGCCCGGGGACACCGGCAACCGCGCGGTCACGGCGATGTACGAGCCCGGCTCGGTGCAGAAGGTGCTCACGCTCGCGGCCCTCATGGACGCCGGTCTGACCACCCCCGACAGCACCTATCGCATCGGCCCGACAGTGAAGGTGGGCGAGCACACCGTCTCCGACGCCTTCAAGCATGGCGACATCGACATCACCACGCGCGGCATCCTGGTGAAGTCCTCCAACGTGGGCGCCATCACCGCCAGTCGGGCGATGAAGCCGGCCCAGCTGCGCGACTACATGGCGGGCTTCGGCCTGGGCCAGAAGACGGCGCTCGGCCTGCCCGGCGAACAGTCGGGCAGCCTCCCCGGCGCCGGCATGCCCCAGTTCCAGGCCGACTCGATCGCGTTCGGCTACGGCCTCTCGGTCACCTCGGTGCAGATGGCCTCGGCGGTCTCGGCGATCGCCAACGAGGGCGTCTACACGGCCCCGTCCCTGATCAAGGCCACCGGCGACCACGGCGGTGCCCTGGTGCCCGTCGCCGAGCCGGAGACCCACCGCGTCGTCTCCGAGGAGGCCGCCCGTGCGACCGTCGAGATGATGGAGCAGCGCACCCTCGACAGCGCCGCCCAGCTCGCGATCCCCGGGTACCGCACCGGCACCAAGACGGGAACGGCCCGCTTGCAGGCCGCCTCCGGCGGCTACGCCGGGCAGGTCGCCTCGATCGTCGGCGTCGCCCCGGTGGAGGACCCGCAACTGGTCGTCTACGTCCTCATCGCCCGTCCCGACACGATGGGTGCGGGCCTCGGCATGGCCGGTCCGGTCTACCGTGACGTCATGTCCCTCGCCCTGCCGCGCTACGGCGTCCAGCCCAGCAACCACACCGACCAGCCCAAGCTCACGCTCATCAAGGAATGACGTCCGCGCCCATGGCCGACCCGACCGCGCTGCGGCCCGTCGCCGCCCCCGGACTGACCCTGGCCCATCTGGTGCCGGGGGCTGACGGCGTCCTCACCGGCGTCGCGCTGGACTCCCGCCACGTGCAGCCGGGTGACCTCTACGTCGGCCTGCCGGGTGCCCGCGTTCACGGGGCGGGTTTCGCCGCCCAGGCCGCGGCGTCCGGGGCCCGGGCCGTGCTCACGGCCGCCGCGGGTTCC
>CALMPQ010000212.1 GCA_937872005.1 uncultured Propioniciclava sp. | reverse complement strand
ACGCGGGCTGGACGAGGGCCGTCGCCGGGGGGCTGCGGCGTCGCGCGGGCGCCGAGGCCGTCCTGCCGCTGGCGTTGGCGTCGGTGGGGTGAGACGGGTTCAGGCCCGCCACGCTGCGCGCGTGACGGGCCCGAGTGGGTCGTGCGGGGGTGGGCGGGGCGCTGGTCAGCGGTTGAACGCCTTGTCGTTGCCCTTGAACTTGCCGTTCGCCTTGCCGTTGTTCTTGCCCGCCCAGAAGTCGTTCAGGAACAGGTTGGCGAGGTCGGTGTTGTCGAGGTACTTGCCGCGCACCGGGTCGTTGCCGACGGCGAGACGCTCGAGCTCCTTGGCGCCCGCGCCCTTGGCGTAGACGGGGACGAGTTGGTTGGTGTGGTTGCCCGAGTTCCACTTCTGGTTGACCAGCTCGCCCTTCTCGCCGGTCATCTTGGTCCAGCTCGGGTTCGAGCCGGGGCCCTCGAGGTAGCCGGTCTCGTGGTCGGCCGTCACGATGAGCAACGTCTCGCGCCAGTTGGAGTTGGCCTCGACCCACTCGATGACGGCGTCGACCGAGTTGATGAAGTCGACCGTCTCCTCGATGTTGCGGGCCCCGTCGTTGGCGTGGCCGGTCCAGTCGATGGCGCCGCCCTCGACCATCAGCGAGAAGCCCTTGTCGTTGTTGTCGAGCACGTTGAGGGCGCCCTTGGTCATGGTCTCCAGGGTCGGCACGCCGGTGTTGAACGGCACGTCGTAGGGCTGGACGGACTTGCCACCACGGCTCTGCTGCAGCGTCGAGTTCACCTGCGCGATGCCGAAGACGCGGTCGGGGGTCTCACCGGTGGTCAGGGCCTCGAAGTCGGCCTTCTCCTCGACGAGGTTCCAACCGTTGACGCCGCCCCGCAGGGCGTTGAAGTCGGCCTCGGTGATGTTGGAGGTCCAGTTCGGGGTGGCACGCAGCTCGTTGCTGTCGGTGTAGTAGAAGGGGGTAGCCGGGGGCGGGTACGCCACCCATCCGACCGTGCCGAGGTGAACCCTCAGGAAACTCTCAGCGTCTCTTGCACGACAGTCCAGCAAACCTTGCTACGCCCCGTAGTACCGGGCCCTTGAACGGCCGCCTACGCTGATACCTAGAACCACAAGGGTTGGGCGATTCACTGTGGGAAGGGGGCCGCATGCTCGTCGGCAAGGACCTCGTCGCCGCCTCGGCGACCCCCCTCGTCCTCGGCATCCTCGCCGAGGGCGAGAACTACGGCTACGCCATCCTGCAGCGCATCGCCGAGCTCTCCGACGGTCGCCTCGACTGGAGCGAGGGCATGCTCTACCCCCTGCTGCACCGCCTCGAGCGGCAGGGCCAGATCGAGGCGTTCTGGAGCACCGACTCGGGCCGCCGACGCAAGTACTACCGGCTCACCACGAACGGGCGGGCCGCCATCGCCGACCATCGCGCCCAGTGGGACGCCGTGGTCACCGCCCTGGGTCGACTCACCGACTCCGCGCCCCACCCCCGAACAGCACTGGGAGGACTCGCATGACCACACCCACCCTCGACGAGCAGGTCGACCAGTGGCGCCACTACCTCGGGCGCAGACCGGGGGTGGCGGCGTCCGATGTGGATGAACTCACCGACCACCTGCTGGCCTCGGTCGACGACCTCGCCACCCGCGGGCTGAGCGACGACGAGGCGTTCCTCGTCGCCGTCAAGCGCCTCGGCGCGCAGGACGACCTGGCGCGCGCCTTCGCCACCGAGCATTCAGACCGGCTGTGGAAGCAGCTCGTGGTCGCCGATCCCGACGCCCCCACCGCCGGACGCCCGACCGGCCCGGCCGTGATGCTCGCCTTCGCGCTGGTCGCGGGCCTCGCGATCGCCCTGCCGCTGCAGCGGACCGTGAACACCCCGAGCGCGGACGCCTGGGTCTGGGCGCTGGTCGCCCTGCTCGGCGTGGCCGCCGTCCTGGGCGCCTGGTTCTGGTGGCTGCGGCGTCCGCCGGTGGTCACGGTGGTGGCCGCCACGGTCGGCGTCCTCACGATTTTCACGGCGGCGGGCGTGCTCTACCCGTTCGAGCAGGGCGGCATGACCCAGGCGCTGTTCCTGGTGCACATGCCGATCGCGGTGTGGGTCGTGCTGGGGGCGTCGTACCTGGGGCGCGACTGGCGACGCGTCGACCGGTGGATGGACTACCTCCGCTTCAGCGGCGAACTGTTCATCTACTACGTGCTCATCGCCCTCGGCGGGGGTGTGCTCGTCGGGCTCACCGCGGCGATCTTCGGCTTCGTCGGCATCGACGTCACCCTGACGTTGGCCCGCTGGGTGGTGCCGGTCGGCGCCGGCGGGGCGCTCATCGTGTCGGCGTGGCTGGTCGAGGCCAAGAAGAGCGTGATCGAGAACATCGCCCCGGTCCTCACCGGCGTGTTCACACCGCTGTTCACGCTCGTGATGCTGGCGTTCCTCGCGGCGCTCGCGTTGACCGGCAACCCCGTCGAGGCCGACCGCGGGCTGCTCATCGCGGTCGACCTGCTGCTGGTGGTCGTGCTCGCGCTCGTGGTCTTCTCGGTGTCGGCCCGACCCGCCGACGCCCCGCCCCGCCTGCAGGACTGGCTGTCGGTCGCGCTGATGGTCTCAGCCCTGGCCGTGGACGCCGTGGTGGGCTTCGCGATCGCCGGCCGCATCGCCGAGTACGGCACGTCGGCCAACAAGCTGGCGGCCGTCGGCGAGAACGTCGTGCTCGCGGTGGCGCTGGCCGTGTCGGCATGGCGGTACGTGGGCTTCCTGCGCGGACGGCGTCCGTTCGTGGACGTCGAGCGCTGGCAGGCCGGCTACCTGTCGGTCATCGCCACCTGGGCGGCGGTCGTCGCGCTGGCCTTCCCGGTGGTGTTCGCCTTCGCGTGACCCGCTGGCGCGCGGGGTCAGGGGATGTAGCGCATCGGGTCGACGGGCGTCCCGTTCTCGTAGACCTGCAGGTGCAGGTGGCACCCGGTCGACAGCCCGGTGGTGCCGACGTACCCGATCTGCTGGCCCATCTCGACGCGCTGCCCGGCCCGGACGGTCATGCGCTGCTGGTGGGCGTAGCCGGTCATGATCGATTTCCCGCCGATGACGCCGTGGTTGATGATCACGTAGTTGCCGAAACCGCCCTGCCAGCCGGCTTTCACGACCGTGCCCGACTGGGCCGCGTACAACGGGACGCCGCACGCCGCGCCCCAGTCGTTGCCGTTGTGGGGGCGCCAGTACTTCAGGATCGGGTGGAACCGCGGCCCGAACGGCGACCCCGGCCGCGCGAGGAGGGGCCGGATGAACCCCTGCGGGCTGAGGATCATCTGCGGGCCCGAGTTGGCCAACGGGTAGGTCTTGGGGTCGCGCGACACCACACCCATCGCCACCAGCTTCGCGATGTCGTCGCGGGACGCCCCCCGCGCGAGTTGCTCGGCCACCCGGGTCGCGATCTCGCCCTGGACGGCGGCCTCCTCACGCATGAGGGCCTCGTACGCGGCGTTGTCGGCGTCCAGCGCCTGCTGAGCGGCGGCGCGGAACTCCTCGTCGCGGGAGACGAGCGCGGCGAGGTCGGCCTCCTGGCGCGCGGCGTCCGCTTCGAGCTTCGTGATGCGCGCGACGTTGGCCTCGCTGCGGCGCTTCTCGTCAGCCACCCGAGCCTCGATGGCGGCCTGGGCGGCCTCGGCGTCGGCGAGCCGCTGCTCGAGCACCTTCAACTCGGCCATCCGCTGGGCGGTGGTGTCGAAGATCGTGGTGTCCCACTGGAGACGCTGCCCGATCTCGGCGGGGTTCCGCCCACCGAGGACCACGGCGATGCCGGTGAGGTTGGTCTGCTTCTGGTACGCCTCGCGGGCGGCCTCGCTGATGAGCTTCTGCTGGGCGGCGACCTGGCGGCGCGCCTCGGCGGTCTCGGCCTCCGCCCTGCGGAGCGCCTGCCGCTGGCGGGCCAGGTCCTCGGCGATCTTCGCGTCGAGCGCCTGCGCCTCGGCCAGCTGGGCGCGCGTGGCGTCCAGGGCTGCCCGCGCCTCGGTGAGCTGGCGCTGGGACGCCTCCAGCGCCGCCGTCGCCGTCGCCAGTTCGGAGCTGTGCTCGTCGATGGACTGCTTGGTCTGCTCGAGGTCGCGCACGATCTGGGCGTGGCGGTCGGACAACGGGTCGGCGGCTGCCGGCAGGCAAGCGCCGACGGCGAGGGCGAGGCTGACGGCACCGGCCGCGAGCGCGCGCAGGGCGCGTCGGCCGGGAGCCGTGGAGCAGGCGGAGGAAGACACCTGTCGCACGTGCGGTCCCCTATCGGATCGATGGCGTGATGCTGAGGCTAGGCGTCCCAGAACCCGGCGAGCGGGTGGCACTCCCGCGTGTTGGGAGATTCGGGGCA
>CALMPQ010000211.1 GCA_937872005.1 uncultured Propioniciclava sp. | reverse complement strand
GATCCCGGTGCCGCCGAGGGGCGTCGTCACGTACACGCCATCGATCAGCGCCAGCAGACCCGACCGTGGCCCCTCGAGGCAGAACCCGTCGGACGACACGAACAGGACGTCGTCGACCCCACGCCGCCGGGCCTCGCGGGCCACCGCCACGTTCACCGCGTACGACAGCGACTTCACCCCGCCCAGCAGCCACGGGGCATCGGCGAAGGCGTCGGCCGCCCGCCCTGACCCGAGCGTGATCACCCGCACCGGCGGGCACGGCTTCGCATCGGACGCCGTCAGCGTCAGGAACCCCACCCCCGGCTCGGCCGGCTCGTGCTCCTGCCCGCGGGTGGAGATGAGCTTCAACACGGCATCTCCCGGGACGTCCCACACGTCCAACGCCCCCGAGATCAAAGCCCGCCACGCCGCGAGGTCCGGGGCAGCCATCCCCATCAGCGCGTGTGACCGCTCGAAGCGGGCCAGGTGCTCGTCCAGCCAGTCGACCCGCGTCCCGTCGGCCCCGACGACCACCCGCGCCGCGTCGAACACGCCGTCGCCCCGGTTGATGCCGAGGTCGTCCGCCCCGACGACCGGCGCATCTGCGGGAACGACCCCGACCCCCAGCACCGCCACGAGCTGGCGCATCACGCCACCCCGTCCGGCGGCAGGGTGAGGATCTCCACCCCGTCCTCGGTGACCGCCACCGTGTGCTCCCACTGCGCCACGCGGGAGAGGTCGTTGGTGACCACGGTCCAGTCGTCGTCCCAGACGTGCGAGCTGGGGTCCCCGAGGGCGAGCATCGGCTCGATGGTGAAGGTCATGCCCGGCTCCATCACGTCGCGGTACACGTCGTTGTCGTAGTGCAGGATCACCAGGCCCGAGTGGAACGCCGTGTGCACGCCATGCCCCGTGTACTCCTTCACGACGCCGTAGCCGAAGCGCTTGGCGTACATCTCGATGACCCGGCCGATCACGTTCGTCTCGCGCCCGGGCTTCACGGCGCGGATGCCGCGCATCATCGCCTCGTGGGTCCGCTCCGACAGCAGGCGCGACTCCTCGTCCACCTCGCCGCAGAAGAAGGTGCCGCAGTTGTCGCCGTGCACGCCGTTCTTGAACGCGGTCACGTCGATCTTGACCAGGTCGCCCTCCTCCAGGGGCCGGGCGTCCGGGATGCCGTGGCAGATCACCTCGTTGACCGACGTGCAACACGCCTTGGGGAAACCCCGGTACCCCAGCGACGAGGGGTAGGCCCCGTGGTCGAGCATGTACGCGTGCGCGACGGCGTCCAGCTCATCGGTGGTGACGCCCGGCGCGATCGCTGCGGCGGCCGCGTACATCGCGCCCGACGCGATCCGGGACGACTCCCGCATCAGCTCGATCGTCTCCGCCGTCTGCACGTGGGAGCCCGTGTACCGGTCGGGGGCGGGCCGGTCCACGTAGTGCGGGCGAACGATGGACGCCGGCACCGGACGGCGCGCGGAAATCGGGTGAGGCTTGATGGGAGTCACCCCCCGATCATAGTGTGGGGCCACGTCGCGACCCGTCGAGGAGGCTCGGGGAATGACCCACGACACCGAGTGGTACTACAACCTGGTCACGGGCCAGGTCGAGCAGCATGAGGGCGGCAAGGCCGTCGACCGGCTCGGCCCCTACGCCACGCGCCAGGAGGCGGAGCAGGCGCTCGCCCACGCCCAGGAGCGCAACGAGGCCTGGGAGAACGACCCCCGCTACCGCGACGACGAGGACGACGAGCAGGGCGACGGCGAGGACGACTACGGCACCTCGGCGTTCGACACGTTCAAGCCCTGACCGCAGCCCCGTAACCCCGGTGTAACACCGGGTCGGCAGGATGGGCGCATGGACAAGCAGACCGATTTCGTCCTGCGCACGATGGAGGAGCGGGACGTCCGGTTCATCCGGCTCTGGTTCACCGACGTACTGGGCTTCCTGAAGTCCGTGGCGATCGCCCCGGCCGAGCTCGAGGGTGCGCTCAGCGAGGGCATCGGCTTCGACGGCTCGGCGATCCAGGGCTTCGCGCGCGTCTACGAGTCCGACATGGTCGCCCACCCCGACCCGTCGACGTTCCAGATGCTGCCGTGGCGTGGCGCCGCGGGCGGCACGGCCCGCCTGTTCTGCGACATCGGCCTGCCGGACGGGTCACCCAGCTACGCCGACCCGCGCGGCGTGTTGAAGCGCACCATGAAGAAGGCCGCCGACATGGGCTTCACCTTCTACGTGCACCCCGAGATCGAGTTCTACCTTTTCAAGCGGCCGCTCGTCCCGGGCGAGGAGCCCACCCCGGTCGACACCAGCGGTTACTTCGACCACACCACCGACACGGCAGGGACCGACTTCCGCCGCACCGCGATCGCCATGCTCGAGCAGATGGGCATCTCGGTCGAGTTCAGCCACCACGAGGGCGGGCCGGGCCAGCAGGAGATCGACCTGCGCTACGCCGACGCGCTCACGATGGCCGACAACATCATGACGTTCCGCGTCGTGGTGAAGGAGGTGGCGGTCATGCAGAGCCTCTTCGCCTCCTTCATGCCGAAGCCGCTGGCCGACCACCCGGGCTCGGGCATGCACAGCCACGTCTCGCTCTTCGAGGGCGACACCAACGCCTTCTACGACGCGTCGGGGGAGTACAACCTCAGCCGCACCGGCCGCCAGTTCGTCGCCGGCCTGCTGCACCACGCCGCCGAGCTGAGCGCCGTCCTCAACCCGTGGGTGAACTCCTACAAGCGGCTCGCCGCCGGCGGTGAGGCGCCCGCCCACATCACCTGGGGCCAGAACAACCGGTCGGCGATGGTGCGCATCCCGATGTTCAAGCCGACCAAGGCCAGCTCGGCGCGCATCGAGATCCGCTCCCTCGACAGTTCGGTGAACCCCTACCTGGCCTACGCGCTCATCCTCGCCGCGGGCCTGTCGGGCATCGAGAACGAGATGGTCCTGCCCGACCCGGCCGAGGACGACGTGTGGTCCCTCACCGAGAAGCAGCGCGAGGCGCTCGGCATCAAGCCGCTGCCCAACAGCCTCGACGCGGCCGTCCGCGCCATGGAGAGCAGTCAGCTGGTCGCCGACACCCTCGGGGAGCACGTCTACGACTTCGTGCTGCGCAACAAGCGCGCCGAGTGGGCCGAGTACAGCCGGCAGGTCACGCCGCTGGAGCTCAGCAAACTGCTGCCCTCGCTCTGACGCCGGGGTTTGGGACGCCGCGGGCTCACCTCCCGCGGTGTGCCAGTGTGGGGGCACCGTGAACACGCTCTTCGCCCCGTACCAGCCCGATGCCCATGGCGTCCCGCTGCCCGACGTCGTCATCAGGACGGCGCGCCGGGACGACCTCCCCTTCACCGCCGCGCTCGCCGCCCGGCGTGAGGGTGGCGTGATCGAGGAGTGGGCCGCCATCCACGGCCGTCTGTTCGACGACGAACGCCGCGTGCTGCTGGTCGCCGAGCACCACGGCGAGGTGATCGGCTACGCGTGGCTCGCGTGGCTCACCCCCGAGGCCGATGGTGGCCACAGCGCCCCCGACGGCTGGTACCTGTCGGGCGTGGTGGTGGCGCCGGCGTTCCGCCGACGTGGTGTCGGACGCCGCCTCACCCAGGCGCGCGTCGACTGGGTCCTCGAACGCGGGGAATCGGCCTTCTACGTGGTGAGCGCCTCGAACCAGGCGTCGCGCACGCTGCACGCCGAGTTGGGTTTCCGCGAGGTCGCGAACGACTTCGTGCTGCCGGGCGTCGTCTTCGCCAACCACGACGGCATCCTGTGCCGCCTCGATGGCCAGGCCGACGCCGAGGTCATCGACCTGTCGTCGCGTCGCTGACGGCGTCGAGCGCTGCCACCAGGGCGGCGAGCTGGGTCGAGATGTCGGCGTGGCTGCCGCTGGCCTGCACGTGGTGACCCGCCACGGCGTCCGCCCAGGACAGCCGACCCGAGGAGAGGCCGAGCCAGGTGGCGGCGTCCGTCTCGACGACGTTGGGGGGCGTGCCGCGGGTGTGCGCGCTGGACTGGCCGGGCACCCCGACCTGCACCGCCGCGAAGGGCGGAACCCGCACCTCCACGAGCTTCCCGGGGTGGAGCACCGCCAGGTGCGCCAGGGTTGCCCGGACGGCGCCGGCGAGTTCGGGGCGGGGGACCGCCGCACCGCCGGCCACCGCGCGAGCCGTGCGGGTGGCTGCCGCGAGCGCTGCGGGGTCGGGACGCCTCACCGGCGCGGCTCCGGGCTCGCAGACTCCTGGCGCGGCGGCTGGTACTGCCCGATGCCGCCCG
>CALMPQ010000210.1 GCA_937872005.1 uncultured Propioniciclava sp. | reverse complement strand
CTGATCTTCCCCGACCAGAGCCCGTTGCTGGCCGTCTTCATCGTCGTCATCGTCGTCCTCTTCCTGCGCCCCAAGGGAGTCTTCGGGAGGTCCTCATGACCAGCGTGGTCACCGCCACAGACACCAACGAAACGGTCGGCGCGGCGTCGTCCCTGGCCCGCGCGCGCCGCATCCCGCGCGACTACTACGCCCTCGCGGCGTTCGTGCTCCTCGCCGCCACGTTGCCGTTCTTCCTCACGGCCACCCACATGGCCATCGCCAACCGGGTGCTGATCTTCGCGATCATGGGCGTCGGCTGGAACATCATGGCCGGCTTCGGCGGCATGTTCTCCTTCGGCCATGCAGCCTTCTTCGGCGTCGGGGCCTACGCCACCGCGTTCTCCGTCGCCACGCTCAAGACCGGGCCCTGGGTCGGGCTGCTGATCGGCGTCGTCCTCGCGGTCGCCGCAGGCGTGGGCATCTCCTACCTGGCGCTGCGCTACAAGCTGACCGGGGCCTACTACACCATGTCCACCTTCGCGTTCGCCGAGGCGCTGCGGCTGTTCGTGCAGGGCAGCGAACCACTGAAGAAGACGGTCGGGATCACCATCCCGGTGAAGGCCGGGCAGTCGTTCGCCGACTTCCAGTTCAGCGCGGGATCGCCCTGGTACTACTGGATCGGTCTCGCCCTGCTGGGCCTGTGCCTGCTGGCCTCCATCGCCTTCCTCAACAGCCGCCACGGCCGCTTCACCCTGGCCGTGCGCGACAACGACCTGGCGGCCGCCGCCCTCGGCATCAACGTGCTGCGTTACAAGCTGCAGACCGTCGCCCTCTCGGCCGCGATCACCGCCGTCGCCGGGACCTTCTACGTGCAGTACTACATGTTCATCGACCCCCACCTCGCCTTCGGGGCGTCGGTGTCCAACGACGCCATCATCACCGCCGTCGTGGGCGGGACCGGAACCATCTGGGGGCCGGTCATCGGTGCCGTCGTGATGGCGCCCCTTCTGCCGGTCGGCGGAGGCCAGCTCATCGGTGGAGCGGACCAGTCCGCGCAACGCCTCACGTAAACCCATGATGACTCCTAGCCCTGCGGCGCCTGTCCCTCGGGGAAGGCCAGCTGGATGAGCTCGCCCGGTACGCGCGGCGCCTCGTCGCGACGCACGACGACGTTGCGGAAGAACTCGACGAACACGTCCGAGGGGGCGTCCTCGCCCTCGACCATCGCCGCCTGGCCCATCAACGTGCCGCGCAGCAGCCAGCGGGGTCCTTCGACCAGCCAGACCCGGGACACGTGGAAGAGCTGCTCCCCCTCCGGTCCGTCGACGGGCATGACGCGTCGTACCTCGGGACCGAACGGGCCAGATGTCTCCTGCGCGTGACCGCCACCCTGGGTGGCCTCCTCGATGATCTCGACGCGCAACTCGTCGGCCAGGTCGCCGCTCCGGGGCGCGGCGAACAAGGCCAGCTCCAGACCGGAATCCTCGAAGGTCGCCAGCAGCGCCTGAACGATGCCGGTGTCGGGGTTGCCGTGCAGTTGCAGCCCGAGGCCTTCGAAGGGGGTGATGATGAGCGGACCGAAGGTGATGCGTTGCACCTCGTCTGCCTCCAGTGCGACTTCCTCGT
>CALMPQ010000209.1 GCA_937872005.1 uncultured Propioniciclava sp. | reverse complement strand
CCGCAGGATCAACGACGAGGTGGACGCCGCCCTCCGCGCCCTCGTGCCGGCCCGGTTCGGCACGGCGTCCGACGAGAGTTTCCGCCTGCTGATGGTCGCGACGCGCATGAGCCCCTACGGGCTGGTGCGGCCGTTCGTGGGCGGCGAGGTGCCCGGCTGGCTGGATGACGTCTGCGTCGCGGCTGCCGCCGGGATCCTGGCGCTGGGCGACCCTCAGATGAGCCCGCGCTCGTAGGCCACCCGCACGGCCGCCGCCCGGTCGGAGACGCCGAGCTTCTCGTAGACCCGCGACAGGTGGGTCTTGAACGTCGTCTCGCTGACGTGCAGGCGCGCGGCGGCCTCGCGGTTGGTGCCGCCGGCGGCCAGTTCACGCACGACATCGGCCTCGCGCGGGGTGAGGGCCACCTCGGGGGCACCGCGTCCGGCCAGCGCGGTCAACGCCGCCGCCGACAACACCGGACGCCCCGCTGCCAAGTCGCGCACGGCCCGGATGAGGTCGGCGCGCGGTGTGTCCTTGAGGAGGTAGCCGTCGGCCCCCGCCGCGAGCGCGGCGCGGATGTCGTGGTCGGTGTCGTACGTGGTCAGCACGAGGATGCGTGGCCTGGTTGCCGAGGTCGCCCGCAGCACCCGGATCGCCTCGAGCCCGTCACCGCCGGGCATGCGCAGGTCCATGAGCACGACGTCGGGGTCGTGGTGGGCGACCATGGCGACAGCCTCGGGCCCCGTCGCCGCTTCGGCGACCACGGTGATGTCGTCCTCGCGGGTCAGGATGGCCACGATGCCATCGCGCACCAGCGGGTGGTCGTCGGCGATGACGAGGGTGATCATGCTTGCTCCGTTCCCATGCGTGCGACGACTCGGGTGCCCTCACCCGGCGTGCTCTCGATCGACATCCTGCCGCCCACGGCGTCCGCCCTCGCGCGCATGCCCGCGAGGCCGAAACCGTGGGTGACGGCGTGCGGGTCGAAGCCCTCACCGTCGTCGCGCACCTCGAGGGTGACCATGTCAGCCCCGTACGCGAGGGACACGTCCGCCCGCCGCGCCCGCGCGTGCTTGGCGACGTTGGCCAGGGCCTCCTGCGCGACGCGCAACAGGGCGTCGTCGTGCCCCGACGACACCGGACGCCCCACCACCCGCAGCTCGCCCCCGAGTCCGGTGGCCTCGCGCCACTGGCCGAGGAGGTCGTCGAGGGCGAGGGGCAGGTCGGCGTCGTCCAGCCGCGGGGACGCGAGCGCCCGCACGGCCCGGCGGGCCTCGGCGAGGGCTTCGCGGGCGGCGGCGTCCACGATGGCCAACCGTCGGTCGCGCTCGGCCGCATCGGGGGCGGCCGAGGCGGCGTCGAGCTGGGCGATGATCGCGACGAGGTCTTGCGCCACCGTGTCATGGATCTCCCGGGAGAGCCGCGCGCGCTCCTCGGCGATGCCGGCCTCGCGGGCCTGGGCGACGAGTTGGTCGCGCAGGGCGGCCGAGCGGTCGCGTTCGTCGCGGAGTTCGTCGTTGGCGCGGGTCAGGTCGACGAAGAGCGCCTCGCGCTGCCGGTCGAGCACCAGCATGAGTCCGGTGATGAGTAGGTTGACGGCCACGAACGCGACGTAGACGGCCGGCATGAAGAGTTCCGACCGTGGGCCGCCCATCTGGGCGATCGCGATCACCAGCGCAGTGCCGACCATGCCCGCCACCTGTTCGGCGCGCGTCGGGAGTCGGCCCGATTCGTAGTAGCCGATGAACAGGTAGAGCCCGAACGCGGGCGATCCCCAGACGGCCACGCCGGCCAGGGCCAGGTTCACCCAGAAGAGACTGCGGGCGACGCGCGGCGACAAGCCCGGACGCTCGGCCACGACGCGCACGCACGCGATCAACCCGGTGACGACGGCGAGCCAAGGCAGGTCGGTGGTCCGCACCACGGGGACGCCCGACACCGCCATCGCGACCGCTGCCGCGAGGCTGGCCCCAAGCAGCCCGAGCGCGATGGGCAGCCGCACCCGCTCGCGGCGGGCCGGATGCTCGGGGGTCATGCTGACCATCCTGCCCCCTTGGGACATGTCAGGCGTCACTCCCAGCGGAACGTGCGCACGGCGAGGGCCGCGGCCAGGGCTGTCCAGACCGCGAGCACCACGAAGGGTTCCCCCGAGGGCGGGACGCCCAACGTCGCGTTCAGCATCGCCTGCGTCGCGGCGCCGCCGGGTGTGAGGTCGGTGAGTGTCACCAGCCAGTCGGGGAAGGCGACCCGCGGCAGCCACAGTCCCGACGCAAACCACATGATCGCGGCCACCACGTTCCCGATCCCGGACGCCGCTGCCGGCGACGGGACCACCGAGGCCAGCACCGTCCCGAGCCCCAGGAACGCCAGCAGGCTCAGCACGGCGGCCAGCACGAACCAACCCAGGTTGGCCGGCAGCCCGGCCCCGGCGATCGCGGGGACGACCACCAGCAGGGCGCTGACCAGCAGGCCCACGGCGGCGATCACGATGAACAGCGCCGCGAGCAGGGCTCCCGCAGGGGCGGGTGTGGTGCGCAGCCGACGCAGGATCCCCTGCTGCCGATAGCCGCCCAGGATCGCCGGCATGACCGTCAGCCCGAGCACCGACGTCGCGAACAGCACGATCGTCGGCTGGTACACCTGCACCACCGAGAACCCACCGAAGTCGGGGTTCGCCTCGCGAGCGGCCGGGATCACCGCCATCACGATGATCGCCGCCAGCGGCAGCACAGCGCCGAAGATCAGCGCCGCTGGCTCACGCAACAGCAGGCGGGTCTCGTTGCGCACGTGCGCAGCAGTCGCGGTGGCGGCGGTCATCGGGAGGCTCCTTCGCGGGTGAGGGTGAGGTAGGCGTCGTCCAGCGACGGGGACGTCACACGCAGCTGACGAGCAGTGATGCCCGCCGCCGCCAACGCCCCGAGCACCGCCTGCGGCGAGTCGGCGTCGCCGCGCACGAGCACGCGGTCGCGCTCGACACTCACCGATGTCACACCGGCGACCAGGCGGAGGGCGTCCAGATCGACAGCCGGGTCGACGGCGAAGGAGGTCTCCTGCTGACCCGCCCCGGCGGCGATCGACTCGGGCGTGCCCGAGGCGACGATGCGGCCGCCCTCGAGGATCACGACGCGGTCGCAGAGGTAGGCGGCCTCCTCCATGAAGTGGGTGACGAGCAGCATCGTGACGCCCTCGTCGCGCAGGAGCTTCAGGTACTCCCAGATCTCGCGCCGCGCGGCCGGGTCGAGGCCGGTGGTGAGCTCGTCGAGGAAGGCGACTCGGGGGCGTCCGATCAACGCCAACGCGATGGAGAGCCGCTGCTGCTGGCCGCCCGACAGCTTGCCGAACGGCTGCTTCACGTGCCGACTGAGCCCGAACCGCTCCAGCAACTCGGACGCGGGCCGCGGGTTCGCGTAGAACGCCGAGTAGACCTCCAACGCCTCGCCGACGCGGATCCTGTTGGGAAGGCGGCACTGCTGCAGCTGCATGCCGAGGGTCTCGCGCAGGGCTCGCGGGTCGTCGGCGGGGTCCATGCCCGCCACCCGCACCGAACCGCCGTCGCGGGTGCGCAGCCCGCCGATGCATTCGACCGCGGTCGTCTTGCCCGACCCGTTCGGGCCGAGGACGCCAACGATCTCGCCCTCGTCGACCTGGAGGTCGATCCCGCGCAGGACCTCGCGGGAGCCATAGCTCTTCCTGAGCCCGGTGACGTCAATGAGTGCCATGACTCAAGCGTCGCCGCCGGCCAGCCCTGAAACCTCCCCCGACCGCTCCGACCTGAGGTCCTCCGATCGGAGGATGCGCGGCCCGCGGCCCTAGTCTGGCGTCATGGAGACGACCCGCCTGCTCCTCGTCGAGGACGACCCCGACCTGCTGCTCACGACGCGGTTGGTGCTCGAACGGCAGGGGTTCACGGTCGTCACCGCCGCCGACGGCCTGCAAGCCCTCGACGCCCTCGGGCGCGAGCCGGTCGACGCCGCCGTCATCGACATCGTCATGCCGCACATGGACGGCCTCACCCTTACCCGCCGCATCCGGGCCACCCCCTCACCTCGCGCCCCTGCCGGTCGTGCTGCTCACTGCCCGCGACCTGCCCTACGACCATGTGAGCGGGCTGGACGCCGACGCCGACGACTACGTGGTCAAGCCCTTCGACTCCGAGGTGCTGGCCGCACGGATCCGCGCCGTGCTGCTGCGGCGTCCGGCCCCGACGGACGCGGCCGAGCGCCACGGCGACCTGACCCTCGACCGACCCGGCATGACCGTCAGCCGCGCGGGCGAGCCCGTGCCGTTGAGCGCCACCGAGTACCGCCTGCTCGAGACCCTCGTCGACCACGCCGGGCAGATGCTGCCGCGGACTACCTCACCCACTTCCGCGCCGACGAGATCGTCAACGACTGCGAAGCAATCCGCCAGGCACTGGGCGCCGAGCAGTGGACG
>CALMPQ010000208.1 GCA_937872005.1 uncultured Propioniciclava sp. | reverse complement strand
GGCGAAGCCGGCCGCACGCTCACTCTCTATCTCTCCTGGCTCTGGTACGCGGCGCGCCGTCGCGGACTGGCACTCGACGGCGACGCGACCGATCCCATCACCGAGCCGGCACGGATGGAGGAGGCGCTGGATGCGCTCGCCCCCGTGCTGCATCTCACCGACACCGACCGCGAGCGCGTGCGCGCCGCCTCGCGACTGATGCGCTTCGGCAAGGGCGAGATCGTCCTGCCTGCGGGCGTCACCCCGGACGAGGTGTTCATCGTCGTGTCGGGCCGCGCCGTCTTGTCGGTGCCCACGGGCGACGGCCAGTTCGAGTTCGCGACGACCGAAGCGGGTGAGATCATCGGGCACACGGCGCTCACCCGCGAGCAATCCCAGGCCCTCACGACGGCGGTCGACGTGCTGACCGTGCTCGCCGTCCCGCTCGAGACGATCGACGAGCTCGTGCGCGCTCGCCCCACGCTCGCCGCCGAGATCGGTGCGTCACTCGACGCGAAGCGCCAGCAGGCCCAGCAGGCGTTGGCCGCCGCCGGCATCGCCCGAGGCGTCCTCCAACTCAACCGCTGAGCCCCCACCGCTGCTGAGTGCCGCGGCTCCAACGACCGCAGCGGGCCTGGCTGCGGCAAAAGGACACGCGAGCGCGGTTCGATGAGAGGTCTCTCATCGACGGCACCCCCCATGGCAGCGGAGGCATTGACACAATGAAGCAATGGCACACGCGACGCGACCTTCGCCGGCGCTGGCGGGCCGCGTCCGTCTCCCCTGGCTGATCACGGTCCGCTCCCGGGTCATCGCCGCCGTCCTGGCTCTTGCCGCGTTGGCGCTGACCATCGCCGGCCTGACCGCCTACAGCCTGGAGCGGGCGATGGCCGAGCGTCGCGTCGAGGGCTACCTGGAGCGGGCGGTCGACGAGTTCCGGGTGCTCGCCTGCGGGCAGAGCGCCGACTGCGCCCCGGGCATCGACCCGACCACCGGGCGTCCGTTCGCCAGCCCCACCGACCTGATCCGGGTCGCCATGCAGAGCCAGGTGCTGGCGGCGAACGAGAGCGAACTCGGCATCGTCAACGGCAAGGTGGTGTGGACGGCGCCCGAGGGCGTCACTTTCCGGCCCGAGCAGGATCCCGAGTTCGTGAACACCGTCGTGCCGCTGAGCGAACTCGACCACGTCACCCGTGGGCGGCTGGCCACCCCGATGGCCGACTACTTCTACGCCGTCACTCCGGTCCGCTTCCCCAACCAGAGCGGCGCCCTGGTGCAGACCTTCGACATGCGCGCCGAGTTCGCCATGCTGCGCGCCACCTACCTCACCTATGCCCTGGTCGCGGTGGGGTCGCTGGCCATGGTCGGCTTCCTGATCTGGCTGCTGGTCGGACGCCTGCTGCAGCCGATCCGGCTGCTGCGCACCACCGCCGAGGACATCACCGAACACGACTTGACCCGCCGCATCCCGGTGCACGGCAACGACGACCTGTCGGCGCTCACCCGCACCGTGAACGCCATGCTCGACCGGCTGAACGCCGCCATGGGCAGCCAGCGACAGCTGTTGGACGACGTCGGTCACGAACTGCGGACGCCGGTCACCATCGTCCGCGGCCACCTGGAGTTGATGGACGCCGACGACGCCGCCGATGTCCGCACCACCCGGGCGCTGGCCCTGGACGAGCTGGACCGGATGGGCCGCCTGGTCGACGACCTGCTCACCCTGGCCAAGGCGGAACGCAGCGACTTCATCCAGCCCCAGCCGACCGACATCGGACGTCTCACCGATGAGACCCTGGAGAAGGCGCGCGGCCTGGCCCCCCGACGCTGGCTGCTCGATGAACTGGCCGACGTCGAGGCGGTCCTCGACCCGCAGCGGGTCACCCAGGCCTGGCTGCAGCTGGCGTCCAACGCGGTCAAGTACTCCCCCGGCGACACCCCGATCGCGCTCGGCAGCGCGGTGCGCGACAGCGAACTGTGGCTGTGGGTCCGCGATCAGGGCGTCGGCATCTCGCCCGAGGAACGCGAACTGGTGCTGGCCCGCTTCGGACGCGGCGCCAACGCCCCGCTGCGCGCCGACGGCGCCGGGCTCGGGCTCGCCATCGTCGACAAGATCGTCACCGGTCACAGCGGCCGGGTCGACATCGAGTCAACCCTCGGCCAGGGCAGCACCATCGCCCTGGTCGTCCCCCTGCAATCCGCCACACCCGCCCTGGAGGCAGCCCCGTGAGCCAGATCCTGATCATCGAGGACGAACCCCGCATCGCCGCCTTCGTGGCCAAGGGGCTACGCGCCGCCGGCTACAGCACCCACATCGAGAGCAGCGGCATCATCGGCGCCCAGCTCGCGGTGTCGGACGACTTCGACCTGGTCATCCTCGATGTCGGCCTGCCCGACATCGACGGCTTCGAGGTGCTGAACCGGCTGCGTGGCCAGGGTGTCGGGGTGCCGGTGATCATGCTCACCGCCCGCTCGTCGGTGACCGACACCGTTGCCGGCCTGGAGGGTGGCGCCGACGACTACATGGCGAAGCCGTTCAGTTTCGAGGAGTTGCTGGCCCGGGTGCGGCTGCGGTTGCGGCCCGACCCGGCCACGGCGGCGTCCGCGACGACCCTGACCCATCGTGACCTGAGCCTCGACCTACGCACCCGGCGGGCCACCGTCGCGGGCCGCGAGGTCGACCTGTCGGCCCGCGAGTTCACCCTCGCCGAGGCCTTCCTCACCAACCCCGGGCAGGTGCTCAGCCGCGAGCAACTGCTCTCGCGCGTCTGGGGTTATGACTTCGACCCCGGTTCGAACGTGGTGGACGTCTACGTGCGGTACCTGCGCCGCAAGCTCGGTGCTGAACGGTTCGAGACGGTGCGCGG
>CALMPQ010000207.1 GCA_937872005.1 uncultured Propioniciclava sp. | reverse complement strand
CGTACGCTCCTTGACGCCCATGGAAGGATTCCGGCGTGACCAACGACGACACGACGGGGCTGCGCCTGCGCGGCATCACCAAACGTTTCGGCACCTTCACCGCCAACGACGCCGTCGACCTGGATGTGCTCCCCGGCGAGATCCACTGCCTGCTGGGGGAGAACGGGGCCGGTAAGTCCACCCTGATGAACGTCCTCTACGGGCTCTACCAGCCCGACGCGGGCGAGATCCTGATCGACGGGGTGCCGCAGAAGTTCACCAACCCGAAGCAGGCCATGGCCGCCGGCATCGGGATGGTCCACCAGCACTTCATGCTGGTCGAGGTCTTCACCGTCGCCGAGAACATGATGCTGGGCCGCGAGGGCGGGTTCGTCCTCGACAAGGCGGCGGCGCGCAAGAAGGTGCGCGACCTGTCGGCCCGCTACAAGATGCCGGTCGACCCCGACGCCGTGGTCGAGGAGCTGCCGGTGGGCGTCCAGCAGCGCGTCGAGATCCTGAAGGCGCTGGCCTACGACGCCAAGTACCTCATCTTCGACGAGCCCACCGCCGTGCTGACGCCGCAGGAGATCGACGAGCTGATGGCCGTCATGCAGGCGTTGCGCGACGAGGGCAAGGCCATCGTCTTCATCACCCACAAGCTGCGCGAGGTGCGCGCGATCGCCGACCGCATCACGGTCATGCGCCGTGGCAAGATCGTCGGCCACGCCGAGCCGGGCACCTCCGAGGCGGACCTCGCCGAGCTGATGGTGGGCCGCGCGGTCGACCTGCGCATCGAGAAGGACGCCCCGGCCGAGCGCGATGTGCGCCTCGAGGTCCGTGACCTCAAGGTGGCCAACAGCGCCGGTGGCATCGTCGTCGACGGGGTCACGTTCGACGTGCGCGGCGGCGAGGTGCTCTGCGTGGCGGGCGTCCAGGGCAACGGCCAGTCCGAGCTCGCCGACGTGTTGCTGGGCAACATGCCGCCCCTGTCGGGCACCATCATCCTCGACGGGGTCGACATCACCCGGGCCAAGCCGGCCCAGACCATCGCGGCCGGGGTCGGGTTCGTGCCCGAGGACCGTGAGGACGACGGCTTCGTCTCCACCTTCTCGGTTGCCGAGAACCTCGTGCTCAACCGGTTCCACCAGGCGCCGTTCAGCAAGGGCCTCGCGCTCGACCTCGGCGCGATCGCGCAGAACGCGACCCAGCTCAAGGACGAGTTCGACATCCGCACCCAGTCGGTGTCCGCTCCGATCTCCTCGCTGTCGGGTGGCAACAAGCAGAAGGTGATCCTCGCTCGCGAGCTGTCGCGCGACCTGTCGCTGCTCGTCGCGAGCCAGCCCACCCGTGGCGTCGACGTGGGCGCGATCGAGTTCCTGCACCGCCGCATCGTCGAGGAGCGCGACACCGGCACCGCCGTGCTGCTCGTGTCGACCGAGCTCGACGAGGTCGAGGCGCTCGCCGATCGTGTGCTCGTCATGTACCGCGGCAAGGTGGTCGGCATCGTCGGCCCCGACACGCCTCGCGACGTGATGGGCCTGATGATGGCGGGCGCCTCGCACGAGGAGGCACTGGCTGCAGCCGCCGAGCAGCCCACGACGCTGGTCGAGCGGGTGCACGAGGCCGAGGAGCAGAACCGATGACCGAACTCACCACGCCGACCACCAGCCGCAAGGGGGTCACGATCCAGTGGCGCGCCCTGGCCATCACCTTCGCGGCGATCGTCCTGGCGCTCATCGCGGGCGCCATCCTGATGATCGTCAGCGACCCCGACGTGATCAGCCTCTTCGCGTACCTGTTCACCGCGCCGGCCCTGCCGTTGGGCGCGGCGTGGGAGAAGGTGTCCTCGGCCTACTCGGCGCTGTTCCTCGGCGCCGTCGGCTCGCCGGCCGCGCTCGCCGCCACGACCCGCGAGGCCGCGCCCCTCATCTGCGCCGGCCTCGGCGTGGGCCTCGGCTTCCGGGCCGGCCTGTTCAACATCGGTGCACAGGGCCAGGCCATCATGGGCGCGATCCTCGCCGCCTGGGTCGGTTTCGCCCTGCAGTTGCCGCCCGTGCTGCACCTCATCGTCGCGCTGCTCGCCGGTGTGCTCGGGGGCGCGCTCTGGGGCGGCATCGTCGGCTGGCTGAAGGCCAAGACCGGGGCCCACGAGGTCATCGTCACCATCATGTTCAACTACATCGCAGTCGGCACGCTCGCTTGGTTGCTGACCACCACCGCCTTCCGCCGCCCGGGCCGTCAGGACCCGATCGCCCCGGAGATCCACTCCACCGCAGCCTTCCCGGGCAT
>CALMPQ010000206.1 GCA_937872005.1 uncultured Propioniciclava sp. | reverse complement strand
ACATTCCGGCTCCGACCTTCACCGAGGGTGCCCCGCTGCAGGCGCACGTCACCAACCTCGACTCGTCGCCCTACCTCGGCCGCCTGGCGCTGTGCCGCATCATCGAGGGCACGATCAAGCGCGGGCAGAACGTGACCTGGATCCGCCGCGACGGCAGCACCCAGAACGTCAAGCTGTCCGAACTCCTGATGACCAACGCGCTCGAGCGGGTGCAGGCCGACTCGGCCGGGCCGGGCGACATCGTCGCCGTCGCGGGCATCCCCGAGATCAACATCGGCGAGACCCTCGCCGACCCCGCCAACCCGGTCGCGCTGCCGCTCATCCACGTCGACGAACCGTCCATCTCGATGACCATCGGCATCAACACCTCCCCGCTGGCGGGCAAGTCGGGCAAAAAGCTGACCGCCCGCCTCGTCAAGGCGCGCCTCGACCAGGAGCTGGTCGGCAACGTGTCGATCAAGGTCAACCCCACCGACCGCCCCGACACGTGGGAGGTCCAGGGGCGCGGTGAGCTGCAGTTGGCGATCCTCGTCGAGATGATGCGGCGCGAGAGCTTCGAGCTGACCGTCGGCAAGCCCGAGGTGCTCATGCGCGAGATCGACGGCAAGCGGCACGAGCCCGTCGAGCGGCTCACCGTCGATGTACCCGAGGAGCACTTGGGGACCGTCACCCAGCTCATGGGCACCCGCAAGGGCCGCATGGAGCAGATGGTCAACCACGGCACCGGCTGGGTGCGGCTGGAGTACACCGTCCCCGCCCGCGGCCTCATCGGGTTCCGCACCGAGTTCCTCACCGAGACGCGCGGCACCGGCATGATGCACCACGTCTTCGACGGCTACGAGCCGTACGCGGGCGAGATCAAGACCCGCCAGACCGGGTCACTGGTCGCCGACCGCATCGGCAAGGTCACCGCCTTCTCGCTGTTCAACCTGCAGGAGCGCGGCTCGATGTTCGTCGCCCCCGGCGAGGAGGTCTACGAGGGCATGATCGTCGGTGAGAACTCCCGCCCCGACGACATGGACGTCAACCCGACCAAGGAGAAGAAGCTCACCAACGTGCGCTCCTCCACCTCCGACGAGCTCGAGCGGCTGGTCCCCGCGCGCGTCCACTCGCTCGAACAGGCCCTGGAGTTCTGCCGCGGCGACGAATGCCTCGAGGTCACCCCGGCCGCGGTGCGGATGCGCAAGACCATCCTGGTCGGCCACGAGCGCGCCAAGGCCCGCAACCGCGCCAAGCACGACGCGTGACGCCCCATCCACGTCGCCACCCTTCGTCGGTAGGGTGGCGACGTGGCCTCGTTCCTCGTGACCGGCGGTGCCGGGTTCATCGGTTCCAACTTCGTGCGCCTGCTGGTGGAGCGCACCGATCATCGCGTGGTGGTGCTCGACAAGCTGACCTACGCCGCGCGTCGGGAGTCGTTGGACGGCCTGCCGGCGGATCGGTTGTCGTTGGTCGTGGGCGACATCGCCGACGCCGCGGTGGTGGACGGGCTGGTGGCTGACGCCGACGTCGTGGTCCACTTCGCGGCCGAGTCGCACAACGACAACTCGCTGAACGACCCGAGCCCGTTCGTCCAGACGAACCTGGTGGGCACGTTCGTGCTGCTGGAGGCGGTCCGCAAGCACGGCGTCCGCTATCACCACGTCAGCACTGATGAGGTGTACGGCGACCTCGAGCTGGACGACCCCGAACGGTTCCACGAGTGGACGCCGTACAATCCGTCGTCGCCGTACTCGGCGAGCAAGGCGGGGTCGGACTTGTTGGTGCGGGCCTGGGTGCGGAGCTTCGGGGTGGAGGCGACGCTGAGCAACTGCTCGAACAACTACGGCCCGTTCCAGCACGTGGAGAAGTTCATCCCCCGGCAGATCACCAACGTGATCGACGGCCAGCGACCCAAGCTCTACGGGGCGGGGTTGAACGTCCGGGACTGGATCCACGTCGACGATCACAATGCGGCGGTGCTGCAGATCATCGAGCGCGGCCGGGTCGGGGAGACCTATCTGATCGGCGCGGATGGTGAGAAGGACAACAAGACCGTGATCGAGACGATCCTGACGTTGATGGGTCGGCCGTCCGACGCGTACGACCATGTGAACGACCGGCCCGGCCATGACCTGCGGTATGCGATCGACGCGTCGAAGTTGCGTGACGAGTTGGGGTGGCGTCCGGACTACACCTCGTTCGAGGACGGGCTGGCCGCCACGATCGACTGGTACCGCGCGAACGAGGGCTGGTGGCGTCCGATGAAGGCGGCCACGGAGGCGAATTACGCGAAGACGGGCCAATGACCGTGGCCGACCTGGGCGTGGAGACGACCCCGATCCCGGGGTTGCTGGTGGTCACCCTGCCGGTGCACGGCGATTCCCGGGGGTGGTTCAAGGAGAACTGGCAACGCGCCAAGATGGTCGCGTTGGGCCTGCCCGACTTCGCGCCGGTGCAGAACAACATGTCGTTCAACGCCGAGGCCGGCGTCACGCGGGGTTTGCATGCCGAGCCGTGGGACAAGCTCGTGTCGTTGGCGTCGGGGCGGATCCTGGGCGCGTGGGTGGACCTGCGGGAGGGGCCCTCGTTCGGCACCAGTTTCACCTTGGAGCTGGGCACCGACACCGCGGTGTTCGTGCCCCGCGGCGTGGCGAACGGCTACCAGGCCCTTGCCCCGGACACCACCTATTCCTACCTCGTCAACGAGCACTGGTCCCCCGAAGCGCGCGCGTCGTACACGTACGTGAACCTGGCCGACGAGACCATCGGCATCGACTGGCCGATCCCGCTGGACCGTGCCACGATCAGCGACGCCGACCGGACCCAC
>CALMPQ010000205.1 GCA_937872005.1 uncultured Propioniciclava sp. | reverse complement strand
GGCAAGTCGACGCTGGTGAACTCACTCGTCGGCCGTGAGGTCACCCGACCGGGTGTGATCAGGCCCACGACCAAGAGTCCGGTGCTGGTGCACCACCCCGACGACTTGGAGTTCTTCTCCTCGGAGCGGATCCTGCCGGGGCTGGGTCGCTCCTTCGAACAGGCCCACGACACTTCCACGCTGCAGTTGGTCGCCGAGCCCGGCCTTCCCCACGGCCTCGCCCTGCTGGATGCCCCCGACATCGACTCGGTCGTCGCCGAGAACCGCGCCCTGGCCGCCCAGCTGCTGGCCGCGGCCGACCTGTGGCTGTTCGTCACCTCGGCCGCCCGCTACGCCGACGCCGTGCCGTGGGAGTACCTCCGGTCGGCCGCCGATCGCGCCGCCGCCGTCGCCGTGGTGCTGGACCGGGTGCCGCCGGCTGCCATGGGCGAGGTGCCCGCCCACCTGGGCCGACTCATGACCGAGCGCGGTCTGGCCAACTCGCCGCTGTTCGCCGTCCCCGAGACCCAAGTGGACGCCCGGGGTCTCCTCCCCGACGCCGCCGTCTCCCCGATCCGGGGCTGGCTCGCGACGCTGGCCGCAGACCAGGCGAGCCGGCAGGCCGTCGTCCTGCAGACCCTCGACGGGGCGATCGGGTCGATGGTCACCCGCTCCCCGGGTGTCGCGGCCGCGGTCGACGGCCAGGTCGAGGCCCTCGCGCAGCTGCGCACCGACGCCGAGAAGAGCTATTCCGAGGCGGTCCGCACGATCGGCGTCCAGACGGCCGATGGCACGCTGCTGCGCGGTGAGGTGCTGGCGCGCTGGCAGGACTTCGTCGGCACCGGCGAGTTCATGCGTGCCGTGGAGCAGAAGATCGGCTGGTTGCGCGACAAGATCATGTCGACGCTCAAGGGCGAACCCCCGCAGGCCAACGAGGTGAAGCTCGCGGTCGAGTCGGGTCTGGAGGCCCTCGTCCGCGAGGAGGGGGACGCCGCCGCCGAGCGCGCCGAGGCCGCCTGGGCCGCGAACGCCGCCGGGCGTCAGGTGCTCGAGCGCAGCCGGGAGGACCTGTCCCACAGCTCGCCCGACTTCGCAGCGGCCGTGTCCCGCGCGATCCGCGACTGGCAGGGCGACGTGCTCGACATCGTGTCGGAGGTGGGGGCGTCCAAGCGCAACACGGCCCGCTACCTGGCCCTCGGGGTGAACGGCATCGGCGTCGCGCTCATGGTCGTGGTGTTCAGCCAGACGGGCGGCATCACCGGGGCGGAGGTCGGCGTGGCCGGCGGCACCGCCCTGCTGGCGCAGCGGCTGCTGGAGGCGGTGTTCGGTGAGGACGCCGTCCGTCGCCTCGCCAAGCAGGCCAAGGACCGGCTCGACGAGCGCATCCAGGGCCTGATGGCCGAGGAGTTGAACCGTTACCTGCGCGCGCTGGCCGACACCGGGGCGGACGCCTCGACCGCGGAGGCCCTGCGTGAGGCGACCGACGCCTTGGCCGGCCTGAGGTCGGACGGCACGTCGCTCCCGGCACGTCCGCGACAGGCGGCGCTGGACCCGGTCCAGCAGGCTCTGGACGGTGGTGAGCGCCCGGCGCTGACCGGCGAGGTGCTCGACCCCCGCCCCGCCGAGGAGGGCTTCCGGGTGGAGGTGCGCGATGAGGCGTGACCGCCGCAAGGGCCCCAGCATCGCGGTGCGCCTCAAGCACCTCGACGAGGCCATCGACCTGGCGCGGGGGAGGGCATCCGACGAGGTGGTGGACGCCGCAGACAAGCTCGTCGACCGCGCCGGGCACCGCCTGTCGATCGCCGGCGACCACTCGGTCGTCGCGCTCGCCGGGGCGACCGGCTCGGGCAAGTCATCGACGTTCAACGCCCTGACCGGCACCCAGCTGGCGCGCACGGGGGTCACCCGGCCCACCACGAGCGAGGCTATGTCGGTGTCGTGGGGCACCGAGCAGCCGGTCGCACTGCTGGACTGGCTGGGCGTCCACCGGCGCAGCCTCGTGCCGGCCGGGGAGACCGACCTCGGTGACCTGGTGCTGCTCGACCTGCCCGACCACGACTCCACCGAGACCAGCCACCGCCTGACCGTGGATCGCCTGGTCGAGCTGGTCGACATGCTGGTGTGGGTCGTCGACCCGCAGAAGTACGCCGACGCCGCCCTGCACGACCGCTACCTGAAGAAGCTCGCCGACCACGCCGAGGTGATGGTGGTCGTGCTGAACCAGGTCGACCGGCTCACGGGCGCCCAGCGGGACGCGGCCCTGGCCGACCTCCGGCGCCTGCTGGATGCCGAGGGCCTCAACCGCACCAAGCTGATGGCGATGTCGGCCGTGACCGGCGAGGGTGTTCCCGAGCTGAGGGCGCTGCTGGCCGACGTCGCAGCGGCCAAGGCGGCCAAGGTGCAGCGGTTCAGTGCCGACGTGACGCGCCAGGCGGGCCTGCTGGCCGACGAGCTGGGGGAGGGGTCGGTTCCGCGCCTCGGTGGTGACGTCATCGGGCGGCTCAACGACACCATGGCCGAGGCCGCCGCCGTGCCCGTCGTGGTCGACGGGGTACTGAAGGCGTGGCGCCACCGCGGCACGATCGCGACGGGGTGGCCGATGGTCAGCTGGGTGAAGCGGCTCAAGCCCGACCCGCTGCGCAAGCTCCGTGTCGGCCTGTCGCTGCGCGAGCTCAGCCCCACCGACGTGAGTCGCACCTCGCTGCCCAGGGCCACCTCCGTGCAGCGGGCACGGCTCGACGCCTCCCTGCGCGGCCTGCTCGACGTCGCGACCGAGGGCGTCCCGCGCGGATGGGCGGACCGGATCCGGGCTGTGGGGCGCGGCAACGAGAAGCTCCTCGCCGACCGGCTGGATGCAGCCGTGGCCGGCACGGACCTGCACATGGATCGCGGGCACGGGTGGTGGGTGCTCGTGACGATCCTGCAGTGGCTGCTGTTCATGGCCCTCATCGTGGGGGCGGTGTGGTTGGCGCTGCCGTTCGTGCTCGCGCTCGCCCAGGTGCCGGTCGACCTGCCGGTCATCACGTGGCAGGGCTGGCCCGTGCAGACGTTGCTGGTGGCCGGCGGGGTCGTGGGCGGCATCGCCCTCGCGCTGCTCAGCAGGCTCTTCGTCGAGGCGGGCGCCCAGGTCAAGGCGCGGCAGGCGCGCAAGGCGCTGACGGACGCGATCGGTGAGGTGACGGCGGTGGAGGTCGTCGAGCCGGTCCAGGGCGAGCTGGACCGCTTGGTCGCGGCCCGCGAGGCGGTGGCGAAGGCCCGGTGACCCGACGGGTCAGTGGGGCGCGTCGGCCTGCTTGATGGCGCTGACCTCGAACTCGAGCTTCACCGCGTCGCCGACGAGGACGCCGCCGGTCTCGAGCATGGCGTTCCACGTCAAGCCGAACTCGGCGCGGCTGACGGTGGTCGAGCCGGTGAAGCCGATGCGCTCGTTGCCGAACGGGTCCGTGGAACCCCCCTCGTACTCGAAGGCGACCAGCACCGGCTTGGTCACGTCGCGGATCGTCAGGTCGCCGCCGACCTCGACGTTGCCCTCGTCGAGGACCCGGAACTCGGTGCCGACGAACGTGATGGCGGGGTACCGCCCGACGTCGAAGAAGTCGGGGCTGCGCAGGTGGCCGTCGCGGTTGGCGTCCCGGCTGTTGATGCTGCTCGCCTTCACGCTGACGAGCAGGGCGGAGTGCTCGGGCTCGGTCCCGTCGATGAGTGCCCACCCGTGGAAGGACTCGAACGTCCCGCGCACCTTGGCGATGCCCGCGTGCCTGGCCACCCAGGAGATGCTGCTGTGGGCTTGGTCCAGGTGGTACATCCCGTCGAGCTGGGTCAGGGAGAGCACGTCACCGAACTCCTTCGTGCACAGGGCCTGTTCCGGTGGGTGGCGAGTTGTCCACAGGCAGGAAAACTCACTGCACCAAAGTAGCGCGTCCTGCCGATAGTGCTGGGCAAGACCCGATGGGAACGAAAGGAGAACGTCATGCAGGCGGACATCATCATCAGGGGCAATGTCGGCAAGGACATCGAGTGGCGCGAGTTCGAGTTCGGGGGGCGTACGACGTTCAGCGTCGCGGTGACCCCCTCGGTGCAGCGCAACGGTGAGTGGCACAACCAGCCCACCACGTGGTACCGCGTGACCTGCTGGCGCCGGCTCGGCGAGCACGTGCGCGACAGCCTCCGCACGGGCGACCCGGTCCTCATCAGCGGCAAGTTGAAGCAGGACACGTGGCGCGACGAGTCCAACATCAACCGGCACGAGCTCGCCGTCGAGGCGCGGTGGGTCGGGCACGACCTGTCCCGTGGCACCGCGGTGTTCACGCGGATGCAGACCCGACCGGAGCAGACGGCGCCCTTCGAGTCCGACGCCGAGGCGTCGCGCATCGCGCACGAGGACGCCTTCGTGCTCGCCGACATGGCTCGCTTCGAGCTGGATGAGGACGACTTGGCTTCGTTGGAGGACCTCGAAGCCATCGACCTGGCCACCGGTGAGGTCACCGTGTGACAGGATCCGAACGGCGTGGTGCCCCGGGGTCGTGACCCCGGGGCACCGAGCCGGCCCGCGTCAGTAGACGATGGAGAAGACCCACACCGCCAGGGTCATCGCGGTGATCGTGATCAGGACGATGCCGATGAGGTTCAGCCACAGGCCGCCGCGCACCATCTGCCCGATGGTGACGTAGCCCGAGCCGAACGCGATCGCGTTCGGCGGCGTGGCCACGGGCAGCATGAACGCGCACGTGGCCGCGAGGGCGACCGGGATGGTCAGCAGCATCGGGTCCACACCGATTCCCATGGCCACGCCGCCTGCCACGGGCAGGAAGGTCGCTGCCGTGGCGGTGTTGGACGTGAGCTCGGTGAGGAAGATGATGCCGGTGGTGAGGATCACGACCACGAGCACCGTCGGTAGGCCGCCGATGCCCTGGGTCACCTTTCCGATCCATTCCGTGAGGCCCGAGGACGTGAACTGCGCCGACAGCGCGAGGCCACCGCCGAACAGCAGCAGGACGCCCCAGGGCAGCTTCTCCGCCGTGCCCCAGTTGAGCAGGCGGACGCCCTTGTTGGCGCCGGCCGGCAACGTGAACAGCACCAGGCCGACCACCATCGCGATGCCGGCGTCGGTGATGGGCGTGTTCTCGGGCCAGATCAGCGGGACGAACACCCAGGCCAATGCGGCCAGGGCGAAGATGATCGCGACGCGGATCTCACCCTGGGACATGGGCCCGAGCTTCTTGATCTCGGCCGTCATCAGCTCACGCCCGCCTGGGATCTCGGCGATCTCGGGCTTGAAGAGCACCTTGGTCAGCAGGAACCAGGTGAGGAAGAGGAACACCACCGCCAGGGGCAGGCCCACGAGCATCCACTGGCCGAAACCGATGTGGATGTCGTGGTTGGCGGAGAGGTAACCCACCAGCAGGGTGTTCGGTGGCGTACCGATGATGGTGGCGAGGGAGCCGACCGACGAGGCGTAGGCGATGCCGAGCATGAGCGCGGTGCCGAAGTTCGACTTGATGACGAACTGCTTCACCTCTTCACTCTCGGGGTCGGCTGCCGCCGTCGCGGCGTCGACGTCCATGCCGCCTCTCAGCTTGGCGACGAGCATGAGCACCGACACGCCGATGGGGATCATCATGACCGCCGTGGCGGTGTTCGAGACCCACATGGTGAGGAAGCCGGTGGCGGCCATGAAGCCCGCCACGACCATGGACGGGCTGGTGCCCATCGCACGCACGGTCACCAGGGCGATCCGGCGGTGCAGGTTCCACCGCTGCATGGCCAGGGCGAGCATGAAGCCGCCCATGAAGAGGAAGATGATGCTGTTGCCGTAGGAGGCGCCGACCTGGTTGATGGCCACCCCCGACAGGACGGGGAAGAGGATGAGCGGCAACAGAGCCGTGGCGGGGATCGGGATCGCCTCCGTCATCCACCACGCGCCCATGAGGGCGGCGACGGCGGCGGTGACCTTGGCCTCGTGGGGGACATCCCCCGGCATCGAGAAGTAGATCAACAGGGCCAGCAGGATGCCGATGGTGAACCCGGTCCAGCGGATCTTGATGGTCCTGGGGTCGAAGGCGGGCGCCCGTTCACCCGGTGACTTCTCGTCGACCTCGGCGCCGAGTTGCGGATCGATGTTCTTGAGATGGCCGCCCGGAAGCGGGCCGGTGCTGGGGTGGACTTGTTCGTCGGACATGAGAACCCCCTCATCGCGGTTCGGTTCGGACGAGAGTGACCGCGACAAGGGGGTTCAGGAAGCAGGCGCGCTCAGTCGCGCTTGAGCCTCCGGTGCTTGGAGGCGTGCGGGCGGGCGGCCTCGGCGCCCAGACGGGCGACCTTGTTGGCCTCGTAGTCGGCGAAGTTGCCCTCGAACCAGAACCAGTTGGCCGGGTCTTCGTCGGAGCCCTCCCAGGCGAGGATGTGGGTGGCGACCCGGTCGAGGAACCACCGGTCGTGGGAGATCACGACGGCACAGCCGGGGAATTCGAGCAGCGCCTCCTCCAGCGACTGGAGGGTCTCGACGTCCAGGTCGTTGGTCGGCTCGTCGAGCAGCAGCACGTTGCCGCCCTGCTTCAGGGTCAGCGCCAGGTTCAGACGGTTGCGCTCACCACCGGAGAGGACTCCGGCGAGCTTCTGCTGGTCGGGCCCCTTGAAGCCGAACGACGCGACGTAGGCGCGCGACGGCATCTCGAAGTTGGCGACC
>CALMPQ010000204.1 GCA_937872005.1 uncultured Propioniciclava sp. | reverse complement strand
ACCTCGGCGATGGCGGCGGGGTCGTGGGGGGCGTCCAGCACGATGCACTCGTCGTCGTCGCCGATCACCCAGACGTTGTTGTCGACCTCCCACGTGCCGCCGTCGAGGGAGAAGGTGCCCGAGGTGACGGCGTGGTCGACCCGCACCGTGCCGCTCACAGGACCACCACCGAGCGCAGCACGTCGCCGCCGTGCATCTTCTCGAACGCCTGCTCGACCTGGTCGATGCCGATGCGCTCGGTCACGAACGCGTCGAGGTCGAAGCGGCCCTGCTGGTAGAGGTTGACCAGCATCGGGAAGTCCCGCTCGGGCAGGCAGTCGCCGTACCAGCTCGACTTCAGCGAGCCGCCCCGGCCGAACACCTCCAGCAGCGGCAGCTCGATGGTCATGTCGGGGGTCGGGACGCCGACCAGCACCACGGTGCCCGCCAGGTCACGCATGTCGAACGCCTGGCGGTAGGTCTCCGGACGCCCCACCGCCTCGACCACGACGTCGGCCCCGTGGCCGCCGGTGAGGTCCTTGACGGCCTCAACGGGGTCCATGACCTTGCCGTTGACGAGGTGCGTCGCCCCCAGCTCGCGAGCACGCTCGAGCTTCCGGTCGTCGACGTCGATCGCGATGATCGTGGTCGCCCCGGCGACGCGCGCGCCGGCGATGGCCGCGTTGCCGACGCCACCACAGCCGATGACCGCGGCCGAGTCGCCCATCCCGACGCCACCGGTGTTCACCATCGCGCCGAAGCCGGCCATGACGCCGCAGCCGAGCAGGCCGACGGCCGCCGGGTCGGCGTCCGGGTCGACCTTGGTGCACTGCCCCGCGGCGACGAGCGTCTTCTCGATGAACGCCCCGATGCCCAACGCGGGCGAGAGCTCCGTGCCGTCCTCGGCGAGGGTCATCTTCTGGGACGCGTTGTGCGTGGCGAAGCAGTACCACGGCTTGCCCTTGCGGCAGGCGCGGCACTGGCCGCACACGGCGCGCCAGTTCAGGATCACGAAGTCGCCGGGCGCGACGTTGGTGACGCCCTCGCCCACCGCCTCCACGATGCCGGCGGCCTCGTGGCCGAGCAGGAACGGGAAGTCGTCGTTGATGCCGCCCTCGCGGTAGTGCAGGTCGGTGTGGCAGACGCCACACGCCTGGACCTTGACGACGGCCTCACCGGGGCCCGGGTCGGGGACGACGATGTCGACGAGTTCAACGGGAGCGCCCTTGGCGCGGGCGATGACGCCCTTGACGGTCTGCGGCATGCCGCCAGCCTAGGCAAGCACCGCTTGGGTCACCAGCCCCCGCCGCCACCGCCGCCGAAGCCGCCACCGCCCGAGAAGCCCGAACCACCCGACGATCCGGCCGTCGCCGCGGTCTGGGCGGCCATGGCCTCCGTCATCGACTGGCTCAGCTCGTGGGTCAGGTTGTCCATCGCCGAGGAGAAGTAGGCGCCCTGGTAGAGGCTGTGGCCGACGTACCAATCGGTGGGTTCGTAGCGCCCCTCGGCGGCCAGCTGCTCGAACACCTTCGCCCATCGGTCGGCCACACCGAAGATCGTCGCCCACGGTAGGTAGCGGGAGAACACGTCGATGCCCTCCTCGAACTTGATCTGGTCGGCCTCGGCGGTGCGCAGGTAGAGCTCGAAGCCCTTGGCCTGGGCCAGCACGGCGGATCCCTCGGCGGTGCGGCGTCCGGCCTTGAACGCGAGCGGCGCCAGCACCAACCCGGCGATGACGGGGGCCAACCCGACGAGGCCGAGCCCGAACGCGAACCCGAGCACCGCGCCCACCGCCAGCCCGGCGAGGATCAGGAGCACCGCACCGGCCAGCGCGAGGCCCTGCGCCACCTGGGGGCTGCCCTTGAACCAGTGCAACTCCTTGACCACCCGGTCGAGCAGCTTCTCCCGGGCGCCGGGCAGCAGCTTGTGGTAGCGCTTGTCGGTCAGGTCCTTGGTGCTGACCGAGTTGCCGCGCTTGAACAGCGTGTCGACGATGTGCTTCTCGGCGGGGGTCAGCGGGTCGTTCGTCGACCGGCGGTTGAAGCGCCACCGCTTCTTCCCGTCCTCGACGATCTGGTAGTGCCCGCGCGCCGCCAGGTCGAGGATCGTCGCGGTCACGTCGACGTTGTCGGCCCGCGTGTCCAGCAGGACGCCGACCTCACCGACCGTCGCGCCCTGCGGCGGGGTGAACTGGACGGTGACCGGGGCGGCCTTGTCCGTCAGCCCCACCTTGGCCTCCTGACCGGGTGCCGGGCGCACCCCCGGGGTGTGGCCGAGGTACACCTCGTCGCGCGACCAACGGCGCGCCTTGAGCAGCACCGCGCCGATGCCGAGCACGGTCAGGGCGGCGGTCAGCCCGACGCTCAGCGGCGTCGCCGGCATCACATTGCCGACGTGGTACCGCTTGGTGAACCTCGGCTCGGCACCGACGAAGGTCCCCGCCGGGAACCCGGCCACGACCTGGACGCCCTCACGGGCGGCCACGCCCTCGGAGTGGTACGTCGCGGTCGCGTTGTCGGCGGACGCCTCACACGGCTGGTCGAACCCGCTGCCCTGGAAGCAGGCCACGCGGGTGACCCCGGCCGGACCGGTGATGGTCGTGGAGATGTTCTCGATCGGGATGACCCAGCCCGTGCCGACGACGTTCCAGTTCACCTCGTCGAGGCCGCTGGTCGCGTGGCGGGGGGCGACCAGACCGCGCGCCGTGTAGTTGACCACATAGGTCTGGGTGCCACGCACGCGCGTGCCCTCGCGCCCGATGCGGATGACGCGGTTGCCGTCCTCGCTGCTCAGGTGGGTCTCGGCCGGGGCGCCCGAGGGGCTCGTCACCTCACCCACGCTGATGTCGATCATGCGCCACACATCGGGGTTGTCGGCGACCCGCTGCTGGGTGGTCAGGTAGAGAAGGGGGCCATGCCCCGGCGAGTTGCCGAAGTGGAAGTCGATCTCCAGCCGCACCGTGGCCGTCCCGTCGGTGGCGACGTCAGCCTTGGCGTCGTACCGGCTGATCCGCCATTCACGGGGGGTCTCGTCGTCGGCGCGCGCGGTGGGCACCAGCCCGACCACGAGCACCAACGCGGCGAGCAGGGTCGCGACGAGTCGGGTCAACCGACACATGGGGGGCTCCTTGCCGTTCGGGGTCACCCCCACGGTAGCCACCCACCCCGCAGGCCCGCCTCAGCCCAAGGTCGATCTCAGGGTTGCCCCGGGGTGGGAATGCCCCGCCCGCCGGGGGCGTTGGACCCGGCATGAGCAAGCGACTGGGAATCATCGGCGCCGGCAAGGTCGGCACGACGCTCGGGCGCCTCGCACTCGCCGCCGGCTGGGAGGTCCTGATCTCCGCCAGCCCGACGCGGGCGATGCAGGCGATGATCGTCGAGACCATGCTGCCCGGCGCACGGCTCGTGCCCGAGGCCCGGGTCATCGACGACTCCGACATCGTCGTGCTCGCCGTGCCGATCTCGAAGGTCGAGACCATCGACGTCGCGGCCCTGTCGGGCAAGGTCGTCATCGACGCGATGAACCACTGGTACCCGGTCGACGGCGCCCCACGACGCGATCGAGGATGCCCCTTCGAGCAGCCACTGGGTCGCCTCCCTCAACCCCGCGATGCGCCTGGTCAAGTCGCTGAACCACCTCGGCTATCACGACATGGAGACCGACGCCCGCCCCGCCGGTGACCCCGAGCGCCGGGCCGTGGCCGCGGCGTCCGACGACGTCGAGGCCCGCGCGATCGTGGCCGACCTGCTGGACGCCCTCGGTTTCGACCCCGTCGACCTCCCCTTCGCCGACGGGCGCCACCTCGAGGGTGGCGGCCCGATCTTCGGCCGCTGGGTGGACGCCGCGGGCCTTCGCTCGGCCATCTCCCGCGCCAAGGAGAAGGCTGCGTAGGCTGCGACCATGACGACTCCCGCCATCGAACTGCTGCCCGAGGACTTCACCCGCGTGTTGTGCGTGGTCGCCCACCCCGACGACATGGAGTACGGCGCCTCCGCGGCCGTCCACCACTGGACGGGCAACGGCGTCGAGGTGGCCTACCTGCTGCTGACCTCGGGTGAGGCCGGCATGCAGTCCCCGCCCGAGGTCGTCGGCCCCCTGCGCGCCCGGGAGCAGCGGGACGCCTGCGCCGCGGTCGGCGTCGACCAGCTGACCATCCTTGACCACCCCGACGGCACGCTGATGCCCACGCTCGAGCTGCGACGCGACATCGCCCGGGTGATCCGGCAGTTCAAGCCCGACGTGGTCGTCACCAGCGGGTGGGACGTCGAAGCCCCGTGGGGCCTCAACCAGGCCGACCACCGCGCCGCGGGCATCGCCACCCTCGACGCGATCCGGGACGCCGACAACACGTGGGTGTTCCCCGAACTGGCCAACGACGAGGGCCTGCCCAAGTGGGGCGCGAGGTGGTTGCTGGTGACCGGCGACGCCCGCCCCACGCACGGCGTTGCGGCCTCCGAGGCCGACGTCAGGGCGGCGGTGGCGTCCTTGGACTCCCACAAGGCCTACCTCGCGGACCTGCCCCACCACCCCAAGCCCGCGGAGTTCATCCCCGAGATGCTGAAGCAGGGCGGACAGGCCCTCGGCGTACCGTTCGGCGTGCTGTTCCGCGCACACCGGTTGCGCTGAGCGCTCAGGCCGGCGGCAGCGGGCCCAGGCCGCACTCCGGGGCGTCCGCGATCAGGACGCCCATCGCGCGGGCGTGCTGCTCCTCCATCGGGGGCAGCGCGTCGGCGCGGAAGAACGCGGCCTCGGTGTTCTCGCCGTCGGCCGGGTGCGGCTCGCCCGAGACCCACCGGCAGCGGAAGGTGTGGTTGATGTACTGCGTCTGGTCGCCGTTGTCGTAGGTGACCATGGCGGTGACGTCCTGCCAGACGAGTCGCTCGACCTCGACGACGACACCCGCCTCTTCCACCGCCTCGCGAGCGGCGGCCTCGGCGGGGTGCTCACCGGGGTCGATGATGCCGGTCACGACCGACCAGGCGCCCGTGTCGGCCCGGCGGACCAGCAGCCACTCGGGCGTCCCATCGGCAGCGAACCGGTGGATGCCCGCCGTGGAACCCGACAGCCACAGGGGCGTCGTGCCGATGTGCTTGCGGAGTTCGAGGATGAAGTCCGGCGTGGCCACGATCCCTCCTCAGGGCACGAAGAGAGCCACCTACCAGAATCGAACTGGTGACCTACGCATTACGAGTGCGTCGCTCTACCGACTGAGCTAAGGTGGCGCGGCCCTGACGGGCCGGGGACACACTCTAGCAACAGGTTCAGGCGTCGCGCGACTCGGCCCGACGGGCGCGGAAACCGTGGTCCACCGACCAACCGCCACCCCCCACGAGCAGGAACAGGACGCCCACCGCGACGAGCAACAGCTCCAACTCACCGGTGAAGCCGGCCTCCCCGTTCTGGAAGGGGCTCCAGGCCCCCCAGAACACGAAGCCGAGCGCGCCACCCGCGACCAGGACGAGACCCAGGCCCGCCAGGCGGGTGAGCAGCCCGAACACGAGCGCGATCGCGATGGCGACCTCGGCGGCGCCCAGCACGACGGCGAGGATGCTCGGCGCCGGCAGCACGGTGCTGCGAATCATCTCGGTCGTCCCGGGCAGGTCCAGCAGGTGCTGCAGCCCGTGAACGCCCATGATGGCCGCCGTCACGATGCGCAGCACGAAGAGTCCGAGTGCGCCGGCGAACTTGTCGTTGCTCCGCTCGGTGACCGTCACGGTCTCGGTGCGCACCGGCAGCTGGGACGCTGCGGTCGCGGCACCGCCGACGGATCGGGTCGGTGCGTCCGGGCCCGGCGAGACGTCAGCCGCCTGCGGCTCGGGCTCGGGGGCGGGTGCCAGTGCGGCCAGGCGCGCCTCGCGCCGTGCGGCGCGTTCGGCGACCAGGCGCTCGCGCTCAGCGTCGACGGTCAGGTTGTCGGCCATGGGGAAGTCCTTTCGGCATACGTCCACCCCATGGTCGCAAAGGCCCCCCCGGAACTGGCGCAGCGACACTCACGCCGCGTGGAGGCTGATCATCAGTGACTCCATGGCCAGCTGGGGTGCCACGTTGGTTTCGAGCGCCTCCCGACAGGCGAGGATGGCATCGAGGCTCGCAATGGTCTGCTCGGGGTGGGTGCGCTTGGCGACGGTGGTGAGGTCGACCGCCAGGTCGGCGTTGATGAGTCGCTGCGTCGCCTTGGTCTGCAGCGCGAACACGTCGCGGTAGTAGCCGGTCAGCTCGGTCAGCACCCGGTCGAGGGCGTCGCGCTGGAGGCGCTTGGCGCGGGCCTTCTGCTGGTCCTCGAGGTCACGCAGGGCGGCCTGCGCATGGCGGGGCTTGGCTCCCTTGGTGTTCATGCCGAGCGCCTCGCTGAGCGTCGCGCGCTCCTTCGCGTCGAGGTCGGCGGTCGCCTGCGTCGCCTCCTCGGACGCCGCCGCCACCAGGTTCGCCGCCGCTTGGAGGCAGGCTCCAAGGGTCGTCAGCTGCGCGGGGATGCGCAGGATCTCCGCGCGGCGGCGGCGGGCGTCCTCGTTGCGGGCGATCGCGCGGGCCCGCCCGATGTGCCCCTGGGCGACCCGGGCGGCGTGCGCGGCCATCTCGTGCGGGACGCCGTCGCGCTGCTCGAGCAGCGCCGCGATGGACGCCTCGCTCGGGGTGGCCAGCTCGACCCGGCGGCACCGGGAGCGGATCGTCACGATGACGTCGTCGGGCGTCGGCGCGCAGAGCACCCAGACCGTGCGGGGCGCCGGCTCCTCGATCGCCTTGAGCAGGGCGTCACCACCGCGCTCGGTGATGCGGTCGGCGTCCTCGACGACGAGCACCTGCGCGCGGCCCAGGGTGGGCGACATGGCCGCCCGACGGACGAGGTCGCGCACCTCGTCGACGCCGATCGAGAGCTGTTCGGTGCGCACGAGGGTGACGTCGGGGTGCGCCCCCGACAGCGAGGTGCGGCAGGCGGTGCACTCGCCGCAGCCGCCCTTCTCGCACTGCAGAGCGGCGGCGAACGCTTTGGCCGCGTTCGAGCGGCCCGACCCCGGTGGACCGGTGACAAGCCAGGCGTGGGTCATCGCGTGGCGCTCGCCGGCGACGGCGCGCTGCAGCACGTCGACGGCCCGCTCCTGCCCGACCAGTTCGGCCCAGACGCTCATGACGCCCCCATCAGGGTGGCCACCCGCTCACGGATGCGCTCGGCCAGCGCGGTGATCGGGTCGCGGGCGGGCAGCACGAGGTAGCGGGCGGGGTCGCGCTCGGCCAGCTCGAGGAACCCCTCGCGAACGCGGCGGTGGAAATCGGCACCCGCCGACTCCATGCGGTCGTGGGACTCGATGCCGGCCAGGCCGGTTTCGGGGGCGAGGTCGAGCAGCACGGTCAGGTCGGGGCGCAGGTCGTCGGTGGCCCAACGGTTGATGCGTTCGACCTCTCCGACGTCGAGGGTGCGGCCGGCACCCTGGTAGGCCAGCGTCGAGTCGACGTAGCGATCGCAGACCACGACGGCCCCGCGCTCGAGGGCCGGGCGCACGATGTCGTGCACGTGCTGCGCCTTGTCGGCGGCGAAGAGCAGCGCCTCCGCGCGGGGGCCGAGGTTCTCGGTGGCACGGGAGAGCAGGATCTGGCGGATCTGCGCGTTCACCGGCCCGTCGCCGGGTTCGAAGGTGCGCACGACTTCGCGCCCCTGCTCGGCGAGCCAGCCCGCGAGCAGGCCCGCCTGGGTCGACTTGCCGACCCCGTCGCCACCCTCGAACACCACGAAGACTCCCTGCACGCGGCCCACCTTAGGTGTTGGGAATAATTCGTGTGCAGACCCGGTTGCGAAGATGAGAGCCTGTCTACAACAGCCCACAGACTGTGCACGGAAGGAATCATCGATGACCATCTCCCGTACCTCCGGCGGCGCGCCCGTCGAGAGCGATGCCCACTCGCTGAGCATCGGTTCCACCGGCCCGCTCCTGCTGCACGACGTCCACCTGGTCGAGACCCTCGCCCACTTCAACCGCGAGAACGTGGTCGAGCGCCGCCCGCACGCCAAGGGCGCGGGCGCGTTCGGTACCTTCACGGTCACCCAGGACGTGTCGAAGTGGACCAAGGCCGCCGTCTTCCAGCCCGGCACCGAGACCAAGACGCTGCAGATCGGA
>CALMPQ010000203.1 GCA_937872005.1 uncultured Propioniciclava sp. | reverse complement strand
GGTCGCGGTCGCGGGTGAGCGTGTTGACGTTCTCGGCGAACTTCGCCTCGAAGTCCTTCACGAACTCCGGGTCGCCGGCCTGGGCCGGGTCGTAGGGCACCAGCAGGCCGGTCTCGCCGTCGACGACCACCTCGGGGATGCCGCCGACGGCCGAGGCCACCACCGGGATCTCACAGGCCATCGCCTCCAGGTTCACGATGCCCAGCGGCTCGTAGATCGAGGGGCAGGCGAACAGCGTGGAATGGGTCAGCACCTGGCGCACCGCGGCGCGGGGCAGCATCTCCTGCACCCACTTCACGCCGCTGCGGGTCTTGTTCAGCTCGGCGAAGGCGCCGTCGAACTCGGCGGCGATCTCCGGCGTGTCAGGAGCGCCGGCGAGCAGCAGCACCTGGGTGTCGGGGTCGAACTGCTGAGCGGCCCGGACCAGGTGGATGAGGCCCTTCTGCCGGGTGATCCTGCCGACGAAGGTGACGATCGGCTTGTCGCGGTCGACGCCGAGGGAGTCGATCACGTCGGTGTTGGCGTCCGGCTTGAACTCTTCGGGATCGATGCCGTTCTTGACCACATGGATGCGGGCCGGATCGATCGACGGGTAGGCGTTGCTGATATTGGTGATCATCGCCGCCGACACCGCGATCACGGCGTCGGCCTGGGTGAAGGCGGTCTTCTCGATCCACGAGCTGACCCGGTAGCCGCCGCCCAACTGCTCGACCTTCCAGGGGCGGTCGGGCTCCAGCGAGTGCGCGGTGACGACGTGCGGCACGTCCTGGAAGTGGCCGGCGACGATACCGGCGAACTGGGCGTACCAGGTGTGCGAATGGATGACGTCGACCTCGGGGATGGCGGCTGCCATCGAGACGTCGGCGCCCAGGACGCGCAGGGCGGCGTTGGCACCGGCCGGGTAGTCCTCGGCATGTGCCGTCGCACCTTCGCGCGGCTCTCCCATGCATTGGACGTCGACGGACTCGGTGAACTTGCGTAGTTGCGGGACCAGCTGACCGACGTGGACGCCGGCGCCCCCGTAGATGTGCGGCGGATACTCACGAGTGAGGATGGATACACGCAGTGACATGCAGGGATCGTTGCACACCGAGCCCGCACCAGGGGAGGGGCTGAGCCGCTGCCGGGACACTCGAGCGCCGAATGTTCCGTAGCCCGGACGCCGTGGGCGCGCGACTCGCCTGAGAATTTCCTCCGTGGGACTGTCCCACAGGTGCGGGGGGCTCTATGTTCGGATCATGAGCAACCCGACCGTTCTCTCCATCGTCCTGGCGGGCGGTGAGGGCAAGCGCCTGATGCCACTCACGGCCGATCGAGCCAAACCTGCGGTGCCCTTCGGTGGCACCTACCGGCTGATCGACTTCGTCCTCTCCAACCTCGTCAACTCCGACCTGACCAAGATCTGCGTGCTGACCCAGTACAAGTCGCACTCCCTCGACCGGCACATCGCCGTCACCTGGCGGCTGTCGCCGATGCTGGGCAGCTATGTGACCTCGGTGCCGGCGCAGCAGCGCACCGGCAAGCAGTGGTTCCAGGGCAGTGCGGACGCCATCTACCAGTCGATGAACCTGATCAACGACGAAGATCCCGACTACGTCGTGGTGTTCGGCGCGGACAACATCTACCGGATGGACGTCTCGCAGATGCTGCAGGCGCACATCAACTCCGGGCTGGACTGCACCGTGGCGGGCATCCGGGTGCCGCGTCAGGAGGCGACCGCATTCGGCGTCATCGACGCCGACGCGAACGCCAAGATCAAGAGCTTCCTGGAGAAGCCGGCCGATCCGCCCGGGCTGCCCGACAGCCCGGAGGAGTCGTTCGCGTCGATGGGCAACTACGTGTTCACCCGCAAGGCGTTCGTCGAGGCGCTCAATGACGATGCCGCGTCCGACACCAAGCACGACATGGGCGGCAACATCGTCCCCGACTTCGTCAATGCCGGCCGTGCCGGGGTGTACGACTTCACCCGCAACGAGGTGCCGGGTGCCACCGAACGCGACATCAACTACTGGCGCGACGTAGGTACCATCCAGGCCTACCACGCCGCCCACATGGACCTGATCTCGGTCGATCCCGACTTCAACCTGTACAACCGCAAGTGGCCGATGTTCACCGAGCAGGTGCAGGCTCCGGGTGCCAAGTTCACCCTGCGCGGCAACGCCGAGGACTCGATCGTCAGCGCCGGTTGCATTATCTCCGGCGGCGACGTCGACCGCTCGGTGCTGTCGCCGAACGTGGTCGTCGACAAGTGGGCCAAGGTCGAAGAGTCGATCGTCTTCCCGGGCTGCCGGATCGGTCGCAACGCGGTCGTCCGGCGGGCCATCCTGGACAAGAACGTGCACGTGCCGGACGGCGTCGAGATCGGCGTCGACCCCGAGCACGACAAGGCGCGCGGCTTCTTCGTCGAGGACGGCGTGACCGTGGTGCCGAAGAGCTTCCCGATCCCCAGCCCGTAACCGACTCCCAGCAG
>CALMPQ010000202.1 GCA_937872005.1 uncultured Propioniciclava sp. | reverse complement strand
CGCCCGAACGTCGCCGCCACCAACCGACGTTGGGCCTTCCCGGGCATGCGCCGGAAGATGCCCCACATGGCCCCCAGGACGCTGAGTGCGCTGCTCTGGCGGGACAGGAACGCACGTTGCTGGCCGGGACGTAGCCGTCCGAAGGCGTCGAAGAGCTCGATGGTGGTGTCGGAATCCAGACGGAGCAGCGCCCGCAACGCGAGGGACCGCACGTGGTCGCCGGCGCGCGTGGGATCCGGAACAGGAGTGCGACCGGCAGCGATGGCGGAGGCCAGGCGTGGGGCGCTGGCCAGCGCGTGCGCGACCGAGTACCCGCTGACCGGATGGCCTCCGCGCCCCGCCGTGCCGATCGCGACCACCCCCGGCGGGGGAGGGGCGCCGCGGCCCAGCATGGGGATGCGCACGACCTCGCGGCCCAACGGGGTGGCGATCGCTGCGGGGTCGACGCCGCGACGCTCGAGCCGTCGCCCCAGCCGAACCTTCAGCGTGTCGATCGGGACGCCCGGGGCAGCGGCGAGACAGGTCTCCTCCAGCAGCACCTGACCGTCGCCCAACGGCAGCGCGTACAGGAACGAAGCAGGATCCTCGGGGCGGTCGGGGTCGGCCGCCCAGTCCGGGGTGAAGTCCATCAGGAACCCCTCGGCGTGGCCCAGGGCGGGGGCGGCCAGAGCGCTCGGGAGGACGATGCCGTATGCCGTCTGGTGGGGGGTGAGGTCGTCTCGAACCCTGCCGTCCGGCCGGGCACCCCGCGCGTCAACGACGACGCGTGCGCGCCCCGACAGGGCCAACACGTCGTCGTCGTCCAGCCTCGATCGCTCGATCTCGACGCCGGTGAGGGGGAGGGCCGCCTGGAGGGCTGGGTTGTCCAGGATCACGTACGTGCGCGTCAGGTCGTGTGCCGCTCGCCCCCGGATCTCGGGGTGATCCACGCGCGCTCTCACCACGGTCGTGGGGAGGTCGCCCAACTCGTCCGCCCACATTCCGAACGTGGGAGCCCACACGGCATCGGGGTGGGGATCCACCGCGAGCACCCGCAGGCCCGCGCTGGCGCAGGCCGACGCGAGGGCCCTGCCTGCCGGGCCCAGGCCGACGATCGCGACATCGAACACCCGGCCACCCTAGCCCCGCGTCATGTCCAAGGTGCCCGCGTCATGTCCAAGGTGGTTGGGTCGCGATGCCGATCACGCCTAGTGTGGGGACATGACCATGGCGCCCCGCACCCAGACACCCCGGCAGGGCTGCTGAGATGGCGGCGATCGCGGAGTTCCGCGCCTTCCTGGCGGCGTCGTTGGTCACTCCGGTCGAGCGCACCCGCACCGAGAGTGTGTCAGCTCGGCGCCGTCGTCGGGTCGTGGTGGGCGTCACCGTCGTCCTGGGCGCGGTCGGCCTCGGGCTGGCCCTGGCCGTCCGGCCCGGCGACCCGCTGTTCTACCTGGCCTCGCTCGGCGTCGCCCTGTTGTGGATCGCCGGTGCGATCGTGTCCGGCCCCCTCCATCTCGGCGCGGCGCGGACCCGCAGCGGGGACACAAGCCTCGGTCTGCTGCAAGGGTTCCTGCTGGGGCTCCTGCTGCTGGCCGTCTTCCTGGTCGGGGCTCTGGTCGTCGCGCAGGTGCCGATCCTGCGGGGACCCGTCGAGGGGTTGCTGGACCACGCCCGCTACGGCGCACTGTGGGTCGTGGCCCTGGTCACGGCGGTCAACGGGATCGCCGAGGAACTGTTCTTCCGCGGTGCCGTCTACGCCGCGTTGCCCCCGCGCATCAACGCCTTGGGCAGCACCGCCCTCTACGCGGCGTCCACCTTGTTCTCGGGGGTGCTGCTGCTCACCTTCGCCGCCATCTGCCTCGGGTTGCTGACCGCAGCCCAGCGGCGCGTGACCGGTGGCGTGCTGGGCCCCATCGCCTCGCACCTGACCTGGTCGATGGGGATGCTCTTCCTACTTCCACCCGTCTTCGCCCTGGGAGGCTGAGATGCCTGATCGCACCGCCCTCGTCACGGGGGCATCCGGCTACGTCGGATCCCAACTCGTGCCCGCCCTCCTGGAACAGGGATGGACCGTCCGGGTCCTGGCGCGCAACCCCGGAGGACTCGCGCAGGCGTGGCGCGACCGGGTGGACGTGGTGCAGGGCGACGCGACCGATCCGGACGCGCTGGCTGAGGCACTGGCGGGCTGCCGGGTGGCGTACTACCTGCTGCACTCGATGGACGGCAAGGGTGACTATCGTGACCGGGACCGCCGGCTGGCCCGCCGGTTCGCCGACAGCGCCCGCGCCGCCGAGGTGGGCCGCATCGTCTATCTGTCGGGATTACACCCCCAGGGCAGGCTGTCCGACCACCTCGCCTCCCGCGTCGAGGTGGGGGAGATCCTTTTGGAGTCCGGTGTCCCGACGGCTGTTCTGCAGGCGGGGGTGGTCCTCGGTGAGGGGTCGGCGTCCTTCGACATGCTGCGCCACCTCACCGAGCGTCTTCCCGTCTCGTTCGGACCCAAGTGGCTGCGCAACCGCATCCAGCCCATCGCGGTGAGCGACGTCGTCCACTACCTCGTGCGCGCGGCCGACCTGGATGCGGGCGTGAACCGGACGATCGACGTCGGCATGCCCGAGCAGTTGACCTACCTCGAGATGATGCGCCGCTACGCCGCTGCCACGGGCCTGGGACCCCGCCTGGTGGGGACGGTGCCGGTGTTGACGCCCCGCCTGGCGTCGCTGTGGGTCGGACTCGTCACCCCCGTCCCGGCCGGTATCGCCCGGCCGTTGGTGGGCAGTCTCATCAACGATGCGGTCAAGTGCGAGGACGACGCCGCCACCCTCCTCGGTGACCCCGAAGGGGGCCTGAAGGGGTTCGAGGACGCCATCGCCCTGGCAACCCGGGACATCGACCCCCACCGCTGGGGCAGGACGCTGGCAACCGTGTCAGCAGCGGTCGCGGCGACCGCTGTGGCCGGTTCCCTGCTCACCGACCCCGACAGCGCTTGGTACCGGTCGCTGCGCAAGCCGTCGTGGCAGCCCCCGGCCAGCGCGTTCCCGATCGTGTGGACCGGTCTCTACGCGATCATCGCGGTGGCGACCACCGCCGCGATCACCGAAGCCGAGGAGGCCGGCGACCTCGAAAAGGCCGCGGGCCTCCGCCGGTCGTTGGCGGTGAACCTTCCGCTCAATGCTGCGTGGAGCGGGATCTTCTTCCGATCGCGCAGCCTGCCCGCCGCGACCCTGGGTGCCGCGGCGCTGGCCGCCTCGTCCGCCGATCTTGCCCGCCGTGCCGCCGCGACAGGGTCCGGCAAGGCGGTCGGGCTGGGGCTCTACGCCGTCTGGTGCGGGTTCGCGACGGCGCTGTCGGCTGAACTAGCCCGCCTGAACCGGTGACCGATGGCTGAGATCGTCTGGCTCCGCCGCGACCTGCGGCGCAGTGACCTGCCCACGCTGGGGGCCGCGACCGCCCTGGGGGGTGAGGTGGCCATCGTGTTCGTCCTGGACCCTGATGGGTGGGCTGCCCTCGGGGCACCCAGGCGCACGTTCACGGCGCGCACCCTGCTGGCGACCCGAGCGGCCTATGAGGGCCGGCTCACCCTGAGGCGGGGTGATCCCGTGAAGGTGATACCCGCCCTGTCCCGCGAGTTCGCCGCCCCCAGTGTCCACGTGTCGGCGGAGACCGAGCCGGACGGAGCGGCCCGCGACGCGAGGGTGGAGGCCGCCCTCGCGGCGTCGGGGGTGTCGCTGGTCCGCACCGGCAGCCCGTATGCAGTCACCCCCGGACGGGTGCGCCGCAAGGATGGCTCGCCCTACCGGGTCTTCACCCCGTTCAGCGCGGCGTGGTTCGAGCATGGCTGGCGTCCACCGGCCCAGGAGCCGGCCGGACTGCGGCTGGCTGCCGACCGCAGCGACCCGGACGCCTGGGCCGAGGTCGAGCGCGCCGCGGCGGTACGGGACGTGGCGCTCCCCGACGCCGGGGAGGAGGTTGCCCTCGACGCGTGGCACCGGTTCCTCGCTGGACCGCTGGGCACCTACGACGCCGACCGCAACCGACCCGACCTCGACGGCACCTCCCGCCTGTCGCCCCACCTGGCGGTCGGGGCGATCCACCCCCGCACGTTGCTCGCCGACCTCCAGGCGCACGGTGGCCGGGGGGCGGATCGTTTCCGGACCGAGCTGGCGTGGCGCGAGTTCTATGCCGACGTGCTGCACCACCACCCGGCTTCGGCGACGGACGACCTCAACCACTCCCTCGCCGACCTTGCCTACGACGACGTTCCCGACCGCGTCGCGGCCTGGAAACAGGGACGCACCGGGTACCCCATCGTGGACGCGGGCATGCGCCAACTGTTGGGCGAGGGGTGGGTACACAACCGCGTGCGGATGGTGACGGCCAGCTTCCTGGTCAAACACCTGCACACACGCTGGCAGGTGGGGGCCGCGCACTTCCTGAAGCACCTCGCGGACGCCGACCTGGCCTCCAACCAGCACGGCTGGCAATGGGTCGCCGGCACCGGCACCGACGCGGCCCCCTACTTCCGGGTGTTCAACCCCACGCTGCAGGGCGAGCGCTTCGACCCCGAGGGTGACTACGTGCGCCGCTGGGTCCCCGAACTGCGCGGCATCCCGGGGTCGGCCGTCCACCAGCCGTGGAGGCTCCCCGCCCAGGCGCGCGCCGACTACCCCGACCCGCTGGTCGACCTGCGTGTCGAGCGCGCCGAGGCGTTGGGCCGGCTGGCCGCCAGCCGAGTTCAGGGCTGAGGGGGTTGGGGTGGCGCCTCTTGTCCGGAGGCTTCCGGGGTGAGTGGCATGATGGCCCATCCCTCAGAGAGCGTCCCGGGGGCGAGCTCACGGCGATCCCCCGGGTTGAGACTCGCCAAGGAGAGTGCCTCCCAGAACTCCGGGTGACGTTCGCAGTGGAGGATGGCGGTGATGTGGCCGCGGATGGGCGCCTTGGAGCGGTGCGCCGTCACTTGGATGTAGCGGTGGCCCGAGTGGGTGGCGCGCCAGGCCAGAACCTGGGGTTTGTGGAGGATGAGCGTCCAAGCGAGGAGCTCCGAGGGTGACTCGACGGTGGCGGTGACGTCTCCGACGATGTCGAGCTCGCGGCTGATGCGGAGGAGGATCGCAAGTTCACGAGCTTCCTTGGACGGGTACATGTCTCTCCTTCCTGTGGGCGTTGGTCGGACTTCAGGGGGTCGGGACGCATCCCGACCCCCTGAGGACTCCAGAGTGCGGCGTCCGTTCAGGCGCTGATCTCCTTGGCGGAATCGCCGGACGTGATCTCGACCTTGCGTGGCTTGGCCTTCTCGGCGATGGGAATCCGGATCGTGAGGACGCCTGCGTCGTAGTTGGCGGAGAGCTGTTCGGCGTCCAGCGTCTCGCCCAGGAAGAGCTGACGGCTGAACACCCCGTAGCTGCGCTCGTCCACGATGCGCTCGGTGTCACCGGCGGGGGGCCTGCGCTCCGCGTGAACAGTGAGCACGTTCTGCTCCACCATCAGGTCGATCGAGTCGGCCGAGACCCCTGGCAGGTCGAGGTCGACCACGAACGAGCCATCGTCCCGGTAGGCCGTCATGGGCATGGCGGCCGGGCGGGCGCGCGTGCCCAACATGGCCTCGGCCAGACGGTCGAAGTCCCGGAACGGATCGGTGCGCATCAACATGGGTTCTTCCTCCTAACCGTGTGTTCTGAAGAGCACTGCGCCGGTACTCTTCAGATTATCTAAACTGGATACTTCAGATTTTGGGTGGCCTGTGCAAAGATGTCAAGCATCACGTCGAAGAAGTCGGGCAGGTCGGATCGGGGGGTCATGGAGGGGAAGCGAGCGGAGGCGCTGCGGTTGCTGGGTGTGTCGAAGCGCTCCGACGCGGCCGAGCGGTTCGCCGCCATTTCTGCCGCCTACCAGATCACGCACGTAGCAGGAGACAGGCGTCGCGGACTCGGAGGTGCGCCATGGTGGATCTGAACACCGACCGGGCTCTGTACTCGATCTCCGTCGCCGCGGAAGTGACCGGGGTGAACCCTCAAATGCTTCGCATCTACGAGCAGAAGGGCTTGCTCGAGCCCCACCGCACCGAGGGTGGAACTCGTCGTTACAGCACTCGGGAACTGGAGCGGATTGGCGACATCGCGAGCCTGCTCGCTGCTGGGCTCAACCTCGCAGGAGTCGCGCAAGTGCTGTTGCTGCGTGCCGAGAACCTCGAACTACGCCGCGAGATCGAGCATCTCCGTCGAAAGCCGCCCTCGCCGACGTGACCCCCGCGTTTTGGCCCGGTCGGTGCTGGCCGAATCCGGGTGAAACCTCTAGCCAAAGCGCATATTCAGGTGGCGGCCCCGGGAGGATTCGAACCTCCGACACATGGTTTAGGAAATCGTATGGGCCCCCCGGACGGCTAGCTTGCGACACCTAAACGACCTAGCCGGAGGCTGATTCGACGAGATCGGGTTGGATGGGCTTTGACGGCTTTACCGACCATATACCGACCAAACTTGGGCCTGTTCGATTAGTTGGTCCCCCATCGGCTCGAGCCGATCAGCCACGACCCCTGGCACACGCACGACGAACACCACCAGCACGAGTACGGCACGGCCGTGCCGACGGGAACCCGGCATCGGCATCGGCACCAGGCCATCGAGCACACCCACGAGCACGACCCGGAGGCCCACCACCGACACCACGACCGGTGGGTCCGGCAGGTCGTCGACCCGGCGGCTCCGGGGAGGCCGGCCCGTCGGTCAGCCGACGGCGTCCACGGCGATGAGCACCACTTGGTCGGGGTCGACCGGCGCGTGGGCCAGCCCCACCTCGGTCAGGATCCTTCCGGGGAGCTCGACCCCGGCGTGCGCCCCCTCGGGGCCGCCGCCGGACCTCTGTCCCACGGCCGTCCCCACGCCCCACCACGGAGGCGGGAACAGGCCGGACGGGGGGGTGCCCACCATCAGGGGGCGCACCCGGTACCGGCGGTCGGGGTCGAGGCCCGGGAAGCGCAGCCGGCCCAGCAGCACGACGTCCGCACGGTCCACGCTGGCGAAGGAGTAGAGCGCCCGCGACCGGTCCGGCGCGATGACGGCGGTCGCCGTCAGCGAGGCGTCGGGGAAGTCGAGCCGCACCAGGTCGCCACGGTGGAGCAGGTCGCGCTGCTGCTTGTGGAACGCGACCCACGCGGACAGCTCGGCCAGGTCACGCTCGGAGGCACGACGCAGGTCCCACTCAATCCCGAAGTGGCCGAAGAGCGCGGTGGCCGCGCGGAAGCCGAGGTCGTGGGTGCGGCCCGTGGTGTGCGAGGTGGGTGAGGCGACGTGGGAGCCCAGCAACTCGGGGGGGAGGAGTTGCGCCGTCCAGCGCTGCATCATCTGGCGTTCGTGGGGGTCGATGCAGTCCGACACCCACACCCGGTCGGTGCGCTGGAGGATGCCGAGGTCCACCCGCCCCCCGCCCGAGGAACACGACTCGATCTCCAACCGTGGGTGGGCCGCGCGGAGCTCGTCCAGCAGCCGGTAGACGGCCAGGGTCTGCGCGTGGACGCCGGGACGCGCGTCGGGGTGGCTGCCCGCGTCGACGAGGTCGCGGTTGTGGTCCCATTTCAGGTAGGCGATGTCGTACTCCGCGAGGATCGCGAACAGGGCGTCGCGGATGTGGGCGTAGCACTCCGGAATGCCCAGGTTCAGCACCTGCTGGTGGCGCGACGGGACGGGGGTCCGCCCTCCGGTCGCCATGACCCACTCCGGATGGGCGCGGGCGATGTCGGAGTCCAGGTTGACCATCTCCGGCTCGAACCACAGGCCGAACTGCATCCCCAACTGCGTGACCCTGTCGACCAGCGGGTGCAGCCCTTGCGGCCACACCTCGGGCGAGACCCACCAGTCACCCAGCCCGGCGTGGTCGTCGCGTCGCGACCCGAACCAGCCGTCATCCAGGACGAACCGTTCGACGCCGATCACGGCCGCCTTCTCGGCCAGTTCCACCAGCGGCTCCAGCCGGTGGTCGAAGTACACCGCCTCCCACGTGTTGAGGGTCACCGGCCGGGGCGTGGCGGGGTGCCGCGGCCGTGAGCGCAGGTAGCGGTGGAAGCGCCGGGCGACGGCGTCCAGCCCCGTTCCGTACGAGCCGTACACCCACGGCGAGGTGTAGCTCTCGCCCTCGGTGAGCACCACCTCACCGGGGAGCAGCAGCTCCCCGCCGCCGACGACCTGCTCGCCCGTGGCCAGGCGTTCGGCGTAGTGGGTGTGGTTGCCGCTCCATCCGGTGTGCACCCCCCACACCTCCCCGTGGGCGAAGCCGAACCCCGGCGTCCCGGCGTGCAGCACCGTGGCGGCGTCGGCGCCCGTCCGGCCGCGGCGTCCCTCCCTGAGGTGGACGCCGACCGTGAAGGCGCGCCGTTGGGGCGAGCGTTCCCGGCCCCAGCGGCCGGAGAGGTCGAGGAGCTCCCGGGTGACGGGCGGCACGGGGTAGGCCAGGACGAGGTCGTCGAGCTGGTAGGCCTCGGGGGCCAGGTTGGTGAGCCGCGCCTGCGACCGCAGCACGCCGCCCGGCAGCAGCTCGAGGCGGACCAGCAGCCCGAGGCCCGCGACCTCGTCCACCGCCTCGAGCTCGACCAGCGCACCCGCCGCCTCCACGAGGGCCGCCTGCCCGGCCGCGGCCGCCACGGCCTCGCCCGCAACGCGGAGCGAGGTGCTCGTGAACCGCGGCGACCAGTCGCGTCCGCCTCGCGAACCGCTGATCCCCGGACGGCCGGCCCAGCCTGTCCACCCCTCCGGCAGCAGGGCGACCCGGACCGGCTCGTCCACGATGTTCGGGGTGATGGGGTGGACGCCGCCCTCCACCAGGCTGGCGACGTCCTCGGCCGACACCCGCCCGAGGTCGGCCCCCCAGTGGGCGAGGGCCGGCAGCCGGCCCCGGGTGCAGTCCAGCAGCACGCTCACGCCCTCGGAGCGCAGGTGCACGCAGGCGTGGACGTTGTTGGTCATCAGGTCCTCCCGGTTCGTGGTGGGCGTCAGTCGGCGGGCTGGCCGGGAAGAAGTGCCTCGCCCACCCGGAAGGCGAGGGACGCAGACACCGGACGAGGCCACAGCGCGTGCTCGGGGCGCACGTCCGGTCCGCACGACCGCGAGCCGAGCCCGTGCTGCGCGAGGTCGAGGTAGAGGTGGACGCCGTGGGAGCGGGGAAGCTCGTGGGGGTGGCGGGCGGCCGTCCACTCCTCGGCGCTGTGGCGCGCCACCACGAAGCCGGGGCGGGCCCCGGCCACGGGGGTGGTGGTCACGCTGAACGAAGGCAGGCCCTCGCCGGCCAGCCGAAGTTCACGCAGCGCCTCGCGGTGCCCGCTCTCCTGCGGGACGGCGTACCGCACGGTGAGGTCGTCGACGGCGGCCGAGAACCGGCCCACGCGCGCGGCGACCCGGCTGTCGGCGTAGTTCTCGCCCGGGCCCGTGCCGAACCACGACGCCTCGGCGTACCCGGCGGGCAGCCGCAGGTGGACGCCCACGCGCGGCCACGTGACGGTCCAGCCCGCCGACGGCTGGACGTCGACGTCCAGCTGCAGGGCGCCGGCTGACCATCGCCACCGCTGCTCGACGGTCAGGTGCTGCGCCGAGTTGGCGGCGGCGAGCAGGTACCGCGTGGTGAGCCCGTCGGGCCCTGGCACCAGCGCCACGAGCCGCGGCTGCAGCCGGTCGAGCCCGGCCTCCCGCCACCGTTCGGCGGACGACGGCCCGTCGACGCCGAGCCCCATGGTCTCGGCCGGGTCGGCCAGCTCGTACGACCCGCGCGTCGCGAGGGAGTCGTTCTCGGTGGGGGCGCGCCACAACGTGACCTCCCCGCCGAGGGCGGGGAGCGGGCCCACCGACAGCAGGCGTCCCCAGCGGTCGAACCGGGCCTCGCCGAGGGCGTACCCCCCGTCGTCGCTGGGGACGGCGGGCTCCGGGGCGGCCACCGGCGCGGCGGACGCCCCCGGCTCGACGACCCCGAGCGGCAGCTGTGCGGTGGTGACCACGTGCCCGGCCGTGGCCCACGGCGTCCGGTCGGCCAGGGCCGCGGTGACGGTGAGCCAGTGCTCACCCGCCGTGCCGCGGTCGAGGGTCGGTAGGGGCACGGACGTGGAGTCGCCTGCCGCAACCGGCGGTACGGCCAGGACCCCGGACGCCACCGCGCGGCCGTCGACCTCGTGCACCCACCCGAAGGTGAGGTCGCCGGTGTCGCCGTCGTGGCGCCGGTTGTCGACGGTCATCCCTTCGGCCGCCAGGACCACCTTGATGGGCGTCACCACCGCCGCGTACTCGGCGAGCATCGGGGTCGGCGTCCCGTCGGCCAGCACCATGCCGTCGCACACGAAGCTCCCGTCGTGGAAGACCTCGCCGAAGTCGCCGCCGTAGGCGTGGAACGGGGTGCCGTCGGCGGTGGCCGTGAGGATGCCGTGGTCGCGCCATTCCCACACGAAGCCGCCGTGGAGCGCCGGATGCGCGTCGAATGTGGCCTCGTACGTGGCGATCCCGCCGGCGCCGTTGCCCATCGCGTGGACGTACTCGCACTCGATGATCGGTCGACCCGGTCGCGTCCGGGTGAGCTCGACGAGTTCCTCGACGGTGGCGTACATGCGCGACACCACGTCGACGTACCGGTCGGTGTGGTCGTTCTCGTAGTGCACCGGACGCCCCGGGTCGCGCCGACGGATCCACGTGGCCATTGCGGCCAGGTTGCCCCCCTGCCCGGACTCGTTCCCGAGCGACCACGCGATGATGCAGGGATGGTTCTTGTCGCGCTCGACCATGCGGTGGGCGCGGTCGAGGTAGACCTCGCGCCAGTCGGGGTCGTCGGAGGGGTTGCCGACCCAGCCGTTCGTCTCGAAGCCGTGCGTCTCGAGGTCGCACTCGTCGATGACCCAGAAGCCCAACTCGTCCGCGAGGTCGAGCAGCACCGGGTGGGGCGGGTAGTGGCTGGTGCGGATCGCGTTGATGTTGTGCCGCTTCATGAGCAGCATCGCCTCGCGCACCTTCGGGGCGTCGAACACGCGGCCCTCGATCGGGTCGAAGTCGTGACGGTTCACGCCGCGGAGGCGGAGGCGGCGTCCGTTCACCAGCCAGGCGTCGCCCACGACCTCGACGCGACGGAAGCCCGTCCGCACCGTGACCGTCTCGGCGGCGTTCGCCACCACCACCTCGTACAGCCGGGGTACGTCGGCGCTCCACGGCTCGACGGGGCCGACGTCGAGGGCGTGTGCCGCCGCGGCGTCCCGAAGCTCGGCCTCCAGGCCCAGCTCGGGGCACCTCACCCGCACGGGGTAGGCCTCCGGCGGGCACGACAGCTCGACGGTCAGGGTGCCGCGTCCGGTCGCAGGGTCGCGGTCGGCACGCAGCCACACGTCGTCGAGGCCCGCGTCGGGGCGGTGCAGCAGGGTGACCTCGCGGAAGATCCCCGGAAGCCACCACTGGTCCTGGTCCTCGACGTACGACATGGCCGACCACTGGTGCACGCGGACCACCAGCACGTTCTCGCCCGCCCGGACCTGGTCCGTCACGTCCAGTTCCTGGCGCAGCCGGCTGCCGCGCACGACGCCGACCTCATGGCCGTTGAGCCAGACCCGGCCCAACGACTCGAGCCCGTCGAACCGCAGCCACACGCGCCCGCCGGCGAGCCAGTCGGGCGGCAGCACGAAGCGCCGCCGGTGGTCGCCGGTCGGGTTCGCGTCCGGGACGTGCGGCGGGTCCAGCGGGAACGGGTACTTCACGTTCGTGTACGCCGGACGCCCCCAGCGCCCGTCGCCGCGCAGCACCCAGTGCGACGGGACGTCGATGGCGTCCCAGCCCGAGTCGTCGAAGCCCGGGTCGGACGCTGCGGCGTCCGCCTCGCCGGCGCTCGGGTAGAGGCGGAACCGCCAGTCGCCGCACAGGTCGAGCACGGGAGAGTCGCTGTCCAGGTGCGCCCGTGGCGCCACACGGCGTCCGGAGCCGGAGGAGATCTCCTCGATGTAGGCGATGTCGGGGGAGGCAGTGGCAGGCATGGGTTCCTCGCTCGGGCGGGCGGTGGTGGCGGACGCGGGCGGCGTCCGGTGGTGGTCGAGGTGGGACGCGAACC
>CALMPQ010000201.1 GCA_937872005.1 uncultured Propioniciclava sp. | reverse complement strand
CGGCCAGTCGGTGTTCCACCTGCACGTCCACCTCGTGCCCCGCTACGCCGACGACCCGGGCATGGGTGGGCTGCTGACGCGGACGGCGTCCGGGGACCTCGACGAGGTGCACCAACGCCTGAGCTGACCGCCGATTCCGTTTGGGGCCCGTGTTGCAAACCTGAGTGAGGGGTCTGCCCGGATTCGGGGAGTATCGCCACTCAGGGATGTCGCCCAGGGGTAGGACGCGAACACGCCCGCGACCAACGGCTTGGTCGCGGGCGCGCTCGGTTCAGATGGTCACCGGCCGGGCTTGCGCACGGTGATGGTGTCGGTCAGCGTGAAGTTGTCCGACGAGTTGCCCACGTAGACCTGGTACGCGTCGGTGGGCGTCGCCCAACGGTCGGCGTCGGCGTCCCAGATCGACAGCGGTGGTTGGACGCCGCGGGGTCGATCTCGATGGAAACGTTTGTGGCGCCCAGAATCCCACGCCTTCGGTACCAAACGCAGGTGTTCGCGCTCGGCGTCAGAGAGCGGGAATGACGTCGGTGTGGGAGAAGTCGTCGCCCTTGAAGAGCAGTTCCTCGCCGAGGTCGATGGCGAGGGCGTAGGTGAGGCAGTCGCCAAAGTTCAGCTTGGCCGGTGACCCCGAGCCGCGGCCGTAGCGGCGGTGTGCGTGGCGAGCGATAGCCGCTTGACGTTGCGTGAACGGTTCCACCACGAGCTCAAGATCGGCGATCAATGTGTCGACCTCTGAGGTGAGTCGCCTGTCCTTCATCTCCGCGACCAGGCCCACCTCGACCAAGGTGGCCGCCGAGATGCGCCCGGGTCGGGCTCTCAGGATCGCGAGCAGGTCGGGTGCGTCATCCTCGCGCAGGACGACCGCCATGAGCGCCGACGAATCCACGATCATGCGGGCAGCCCCGTTTCGGGGTCGTACAGGTCCTCAACGGTGAACCGGTTTTCCGGCGGAATCTGCGCGACGATCGCAGCAATCCGAGCCAAGGTGGCTTCGATCCGCGCGTCCTTCTCACGTCGGCGTCGCTCGTCGGCATCGACGCCCTCCTCAGCCAGCAGGCGCGTGAGAGCCACCTCGATCGCGCCGGTCATCGTGGTGCCCAGCGTCTCAGCGGCTTGACGGGCGAGGTCGTGCACCCGCTCGTTCTTGATGTTGAGGCTCACGGGTAGAACTCTATCTTTGGCTGTTTCTACCATCTACCCCGCCGCCGTGATGACGACCCGTCGGTTGGCGGCACGCCCGTCGTCGGTGGCGTTGTCGGCCACGGGCTCCTCCTCGCCTCGGCCACTCGCCGCGATCGGGCGTCCCGGCAACAGCGTCGCCAAGCGCTCGCGCACCGCTTCGGCCCGTCGACGCGAGAGGACGAGGTTGTCGGCGTCGGACCCCTTCGAGTCGGTGTGCCCGACCACCGTCAACGCGCCGGTCACGGACCCCAGCCGCTCGGCAACCGTCGCGAGTTCGGTCACGGCGCGCTCGGTGAGCGCGTACTCGTTGTAGTCGAAGAACACGTCGGCGGCCAGCGTCACCTCGGCGCCAGCCACGACAACCGTTCCGTCGGTGTTGGCTTCGGGGAAGACGATCTCATCGCCGACGCGGGGGAGTTCCTCGACCGGGAACACGACCGCCGCGGTCGGGTCGACTTTCGGGTCGCGTGGCGGCAGGGCGTTGGCGTCCGGAGCCAGTGCCCCGACCATGACCATCGCCACGATGAAGACGAACCACTTCATCGTGACACCGGGACCTCGTCGAAGGTGCCCGCCAACGGGATGTGGACGGCCGCTGTCCCCACCCCAGCGGGGAGGGGTGCGAACACCGCAGAGAACACCATGGATTGTTCTGGGCTGATCTCCTCACCGCCCAGCTTGCTGCAGACGCACCCGCCTTCAGAATCCTGGGCAGGCAGGAGGCGGCGACCGTTCTTCGTGTCGAGGAGAAACACTCTCTTGATGGTCATGTTGTCGCGGCCCTCGAATCCGCCGGACATGGCGTCCCAGTGCTTCCAGGGTTTGCCGCCGCGGTTGGTGATCGTGAAGTTCAGCGTGGTGCTACCGGCGGTCGTGTGCAGCGAGTTCACCGCGACGTCGAGCGGTGTCCCCTCGTGCGAGGTCTCCCGGGCCGCCAGCACCGGCAGCGCCGACGGCACGACGGTGGGCAGGGGGGTGGGCACGGCGTCCGAGATGGCGGGTTGAGGGGCAGGCGGTGACGGCACGTCACGCGTGATGGGTACGACACAGCCGGTGAGGACGATGGACGCCAGCACCGCAACGACGACAGGACGGGTCTTCATGGGGTTCCTCCTGGGGGTGGAGTGGTCTGTGCCATGAACGTAACGCGCACTGACCCGATCTGATCCAATCGGAGCACCGATCTGTGGACAACTCGGGAACACGGGCTGTCGGCGGCGGGAACACGGGCTGTCGGCGGGGCGGCGTCCCGGATCTTGGACAAGGAGTGTCCATGTTGTGACGTGAACCGAAGGACGCGCTAGGGTGAACCCGTGCACATGAGCCTCCTCGTAGTTACCGCGCGCGTCGCCTGAGTCCACGACTCGAACGACGCGCTCCCTCGCCTGCCCGGAAAGACCTGGCAGCGGGGGTTTTTCTTTGCACGAGCCTCACGAACGCACACCGACACCGAAGGGGATGATCACCATGGCAGATGACACCAGGAAGGAACTCACCGGGGCGCAGGCCCTCGTGGAGTCGCTCGAGCGCGTCGGTGTAGACGTCATCTTCGGCATCCCGGGCGGCGCGATCCTGCCCGCCTACGACCCGCTCGGCCAGAGCGAGCTGCTGCGCCACATCCTGGTCCGCCACGAGCAGGGCGCCGGGCACGCCGCCGAGGGCTACGCCATGGCGACCGGACGCGTCGGCGTCTGCATGGCCACGTCCGGCCCGGGTGCGACGAACCTCGTCACCGGCATCGCGGACGCCTACCTCGACTCGGTGCCCATCGTCGCGATCACCGGCCAGGTGAACTCGACCGCGGTCGGCACGGACGCGTTCCAGGAGGCCGACATCCGCGGCATCACGATGCCGATCACCAAGCACAGCTTCCTGGTCACCCACGCCGAGGACATCCCCGGCGCCATCAAGGCCGCCTTCCACATCGCCGGCACCGGACGCCCCGGCCCGGTCCTGGTCGACATCACCAAGGACGCCCTGACCTCGACCGCGCCCTTCGAGTGGCCCCACGACGTGGACCTGCCCGGCTACAAGCCGAACGTCACGCCGCACGCCAAGCAGATCCGCGAGGCGGCGAAGCTGATCAAGGCGGCTTCCCGCCCGGTGCTCTACGTGGGTGGCGGCATCGTGAAGTCCGAGGCGTACGAGGAGCTGGCCGAGCTCGTCAAGATCACCCAGATCCCGCTCGTGACCACGCTGATGGCGCGCGGTGCGTTCCCCGACAGCGACCCGCTGCACATGGGCATGCCCGGCATGCACGGCTCGGTCTCGGCGGTGGGTGCGCTGCAGCGCTCCGACCTGCTGATCACCTTGGGCGCCCGGTTCGACGACCGTGTCACGGGCAAGCTCGACACGTTCGCCCCGGGTGCGAAGGTCATCCACGCCGACATCGACCCGGCCGAGATCGGTAAGAACCGCACCGTCGACGTGCCGATCGTGGGCGACCTCAAGCTGACGATCGCCGAGCTGAACCAGGTGCTCCGCGGCGAGGACCTCGGCGACTACTCGGCGTGGCGCACCTCGCTGAGCGCGATGAAGGCCAAGTACGCGCCGAACCCGCAGCCGACCAAGGACGGCATCCTGAGCCCCGAGTACGTGATCAAGCGCATCGGTGAGCTGTCGGGTGACGCCTACTACGCCGCCGGCGTCGGCCAGCACCAGATGTGGGCCGCCCACCTGTTGCCCTTCGAGAAGCCGGGCCGCTGGATGAACTCCGGTGGGGCCGGGACGATGGGCTACTGCGTGCCCGCCGCCATGGGCGCCAAGGTCGGCA
>CALMPQ010000200.1 GCA_937872005.1 uncultured Propioniciclava sp. | reverse complement strand
ATCTGCACCGCGGTATCCCACGCGGTTCATCGGGTGCGTTGGTGACGACCTCGGTGGAGTTGTCCTCACCACAGAACTCGAGCAGCGAGGTGTGGATGTCCGGATGCAGGTCCGCGACACGACCGGGATGATCGTCGTCCTTATTGACCAACACGGCGAACGACTGATGTTCCCCAGCCGCGGTGCGAGCGCACGACTCGAGGCGGTGGACCCCGCTTGGCTGGACGACCTTGAGATCCTGCACATCACGGCCTACTCCTTCGAGGGTGGTAGCACCGCCCAGAGCGTGAAGGAAGCAGTGCGTGAGGTGAAGCGTCGCGGCGGCAAGGTGTCCATGGATGTCTCCTCGACCGGCATGATCGACCACTTCGGGATCCCGGCCTTCTTGGACCTCATGGTCGAGTGCCACCCGGACTTCATCTCGGCCAACCGTGACGAAAGCCTCTACCTGGGACTTGCCGATGGGGAAACCCCCGGCCCCAACCTTGTGAGGTTCGCTGACGCGGTCTTGCTGGCTCGTCAAGGCAAGCACTCGACCAACATCTTCCAACACGGCAAACACCTGGCCAGCGTCCCCGTGAAGCCGGTGGACGACGTGCGGGACATGACAGGTGCCGGTGACGCATTCAACGCAGGCTTCCTGTCGTCCTACCTCTCCAACGAAGGAGACCTCGTCGCGAGCTGCTTGGCCGGGCATGCCCTGTCAGCGCGTGTGCTCGCCTGCCCGGGGGCCAATGAGCCCCCCTTCGAACCGCAGGGTGTCGACACCCAGAAGGAGGCGCTGGCATGACGACACAAGCCAACGTCGAACAGAACAAGCTGCCAACCTCGGCAGTCCTCCCCATCGTCCTGGCGCTGTTGGTGGCGATCTTCGCCTTCCAGCTCAACGCCTCGATGCTGTCACCGGCCCTGGCCACGATGGAGCGAGAGCTCAACGCCACGACGGCCGAGATCGGCCTCACCCAAACCGCCTTCTTCACCGCGGCGGCGCTGTTCTCGCTCTTCCTTCCGCGTTGGGGTGACCTGATCGGCCGTCGCAAGGTCCTGATCGGGATGTTGGCCATCACCGCGATCGGGTGTGCCATCTCCGCGATGGCCCCCTCGGTCACCGTCCTGTTCATCGGCCGGGTCATTCAGGGTGTTGCCGGCCCGATCGTGCCCATGAGCTTGATCATGCTGCGCGTCGAGGTTCCCAACGAGCGCCAATACGCCCTCCTGATGGCGGTCTTGACCTCCATCAACGGCGGTATCGCTGGCGTCGACGCCCTTGCCGGCGGCTGGCTTGCTGCCAACTATGGGTTCCGGTCGATCTTCTGGGTCATGGCTGTGGTCTGCGCCATCGCAGTGTTCTCGGTGCTGTTCTTCATCCGGGAGTCCACCGCTGAGGAGACCCACCCGATGGACTGGAAGGGCGTCATCCCCTTGGTGGTGGCGCTCGGCAGCACGCTCGTGGCCCTCAATGAGGCTGGCAAGCTCGGTGCCGCCAACTGGCTCCTCGTCGGTGCACTCCTGGTCGTGGGTGCCATCGGGTTCGTCGTCTTCTGGAACGTCGAGAAGCGCGTGGCCCACCCGCTGGTGTCGACCACCTACATGAAGCAACGCCGCACGTGGGCACTGCTGCTCACCACGACGTTGACGATGACCGGTGTGTTCGCCGTCATGAACGGGTTGATCCCCAACCTGGCCCAGGACTCAACGGTGGGTGCCGGACTGTCGGCAGACACCGTCTCTTGGGTCACCCTCACCCCGTACGCCTTCGCTGGGCTCCTCATGGGACCCGTCGCGGGCAAGCTCGCCGGTCGCCTCGGCTACAACAGGGTGCTCCAGATCGGGCTCATTGGTACCGCGATCGGCTTGGGCATCACCATGCTCGCGGCCAACTTCCCCCACCAGCTGCTGTTCCTGTTCATCTCGATCTTCGTGGGCATCACCTACGCAGGTATGAGCAACATCATGCTGAACGGGCTCGGCATCGTCCTCAGTCCGAAGGACAACCCTGGCTATCTCCCTGGGATGAACTCTGGGGCGTTCAACCTTGGTGCTGGCCTCAGCTTCGCGGTGCTGTTCGCCGCATCAACCCTGTTCACCGACGTGGCCGGTGCACGCGCCGGATACATGGGTGGCATCGCAACCGGCGCGGTCATCCTCGTGCTGGCCTTCCTGTCCTCACTCCTCATCCCCAAGCCGACAGAGCTCGACGCCAAGGAGGCGAACCAACCATGACCCGAAAGATCATCCTTGACTGTGACCCAGGCCACGACGACGCGATCGCGATGATCCTGGCCGCCGGCAACCCGGCCATCGACCTGTTGGGCATCACCACCGTGGGCGGGAACCAGACACTCACCAAGGTCACCCACAACACGCTCAGCGTGGCGCGGGTGGCCCGCATGAGCGATGTGCCCGTCCACGCAGGGTGCGCCCGGCCCCTGGTCCGTGAAGTCGAGGTCGCCGAGGGCATCCACGGCGACAGCGGCCTGGATGGCGTCGAACTGCCCGAGCCGATCAGCCAGGTCGGATCCCGCCATGCGGTCGACTACATCATCGACACGATCATGGAGCACGAGCCCGGCACGGTCACCCTCGTCCCGACCGGGCCGCTGACCAACATCGCTTTGGCGGTCCGCAAGGAGCCCCGCATCGCCGAGCGCGTGCAGGAAGTCGTGCTCATGGGTGGCGGCTACCACACCGGGAACTGGAGCGCTACGGCCGAGTTCAACATCATCGTTGACCCCGAGGCGGCGCACATCGTGTTCAACGAGAAGTGGCCCCTCACGATGGTTGGCCTCGACCTGACCCACCAGGCGCTGGCCACCCCCGAGGTGGAGGAGAAGATCAAGGCGATCGGCTCTGAGTGCAGCGAGTTCGTCCTCGGACTGTTCGCCTTCTTCCGCAAGGCCTACAAGGAAGCCCAGGGGTTCGAGCACCCGCCGGTCCACGACCCCTGCACCGTGGCGTACCTCATCGACCCGTCGATCGTCACCACGCAGAAGGTCCCCCTGGACGTCGAACTCCGCGGGGAACTCACCCTCGGCATGACAGTGGCCGACTTCCGCGCGCCCGCGCCCGAAGGCTGCACCACCCAGGTGGCCGTCGACCTCGACCACGAACGCTTCTGGAACCTCGTCATCCAAGCCATCGAAGCCGTCGAGACCCGGTGATGAAGGCAGGGGGTGCGGCCAGACAAGATCGG